>NZ_JBNDHY010000040.1:0-31794 GCF_056755315.1 Monashia sp. HAY1-2A | reverse complement strand
CCCCCCCCCCCCCCCCCCCCCCCCCCCCCCCCCCCCCCCCCCCCCCCCTCTCCCCAACCCCCCCCCCCCCCCCCTAGATTACTACGCGTCTCGTGGGCTCGGAGATGTGTATAAGAGACAGCCACGGCGCGGTTGTGGCGGGAGGTCACTCAGGCCGTTGGGCAGGGCCCGTGAGCACCGGGGCGAGGGCGTCGAGGACCGATGCGTCCTCGATCGTCGCCGGTACCACGGCGTCCTTGCCATCGGCCATCTCGCGCATCGTCTTGCGGAGGATCTTGCCCGAGCGGGTCTTGGGCAGCGCGGGCAAGATGTCGACGCGGCGCAGCGCCGCCACCGGTCCGACCTCGGCCCGGACGCGGTCCACGAGCTCGCGCCGGATCCGCTCCCCCTCGACGTCGCCGTCGATGCCCGACTTGAGCACGACGAGGGCGCGCGGCACCTGCCCCTTGAGGTCGTCGTGGACGCCGATGACGGCGCACTCCGCGACGGCCTCGTGCCCGGCGAGCGCCGCCTCGAGCGAGCCGGTGGACAGGCGGTGCCCGGCGACGTTGAGGACGTCGTCGGTACGGCCCATGACGAACAGGTAGCCGTCCTCGTCGAGATAGCCACCGTCGCCGGTGAGGTAGTACCCGGGGTAGGCCGACAGGTAGGACGACACGTACCGGTCGTCGTCGCGCCACAGCGTGGGCAGGGTTCCGGGCGGCATGGGCAGCCTGATGCAGATGGCGCCCTCCGTCCCGGCCGGCACCTCGTGCCCCTCGCCGTCGAGGACGCGGACGTCGTAGCCGGGCACCGCGACCGTCGGCGACCCCGGCTTGATGGGCAGCAGCGCGATCCCCGTGGGGTTGGCGGCGATGGGCCAGCCGGTCTCGGTCTGCCACCAGTTGTCGACGACCGGGACACCGAGCGCCACCGAGGCCCACTCGTACGTGTCGGGGTCGAGCCGCTCGCCGGCGAGGAAGAGGGTGCGGAACCGGCGCAGGTCGTGCTCGGAGACCTTGGCCGCCGCGGAGTCCTCCTTCTTGATCGCCCGGAAGGCCGTCGGGGCGGTGAAGAGGCACACGGCGCCGTACTCGGCGATGACGCGCCAGAAGGCGCCGGCGTCGGGCGTCCCGACGGGCTTGCCCTCGTAGAGGACGGTCGTGGCGCCGGTGAGCAGCGGACCGTAGACGATGTAGGAGTGGCCGACGACCCAGCCGACGTCGCTGGCCGTGAACATCGTCTCGCCGGGCCGGACGTCGTAGACGTGCTCCATCGACCAGCGCAGCGCGACCGCGTACCCGCCGCAGTCTCGGTAGATGCCCTTGGGCCGGCCCGTCGTGCCCGAGGTGTAGAGGATGTAGAGCGGGTCGGTGGCCGCGACGGTGACGCAGTCGGCCGGCTCCGCGTCGGCGACGACCTCGTCCCAGGTCATCTCCTCCCACTCGGTGTCGCGCTCCCCCACCGCCGCCGGCCGCTGCTCGCGCTGCAGGACGACGACCGACTCCGGCTTGTGGCTGCTTCGGTCGAGGGCGGCGTCGAGCATCGGCTTGTACTCGACGACGCGGGAGGGCTCGATGCCGCAGCTGGCCGAGACGACGACCTTCGGCTCGGCGTCCTCGATGCGTGCCGCGAGCTCCTGCGGGGCGAAGCCGCCGAAGACGACCGAGTGCACGGCGCCGAGGCGGGCGCAGGCGAGCATCGCGACGACCGCCTCGGGCACCATCGGCATGTAGATGACGACGCGGTCGCCCTTCTCGACCCCGAGCCCGGCCAGCGCCCCGGCGAAGCGGGCGACCCGGTCGAGGAGGTCGGCGTACGTCAGGGTCGCCTTCGTCCCGGTGACGGGTGAGTCGTAGTGCAGCGCCGGCTGGTCGGCTCGTCCGGCGGCGACGTGCCGGTCGAGGGCGTTGTGGCACACGTTGAGCTCGGCGTCCGGGTACCAGCGGTAGAAGGGCGGCCTGGAGTCGTCGAGCACGCGCGTCGGCGGCGTGACCCAGTCGACGGCCCGGGCGGCCCGGGCCCAGAACCCCTCCGGGTCGCGCAGGCTCGACGCGTGCAGCTCGCGGTAGGCCTCGAAGGCGGACGTGGCATCGATGCCGTCGGTGGTCATGGCCTCACTGTGCCGTCGGGGTCGCCTCCGCGCCAGAGCCGGTGCGCCGAGGTGACCCTTGGGACGGACGAGCGGTCGTGACGCCGGGCACATCGCCGGCGCGCGACCGCAGCGGCGTCAGGACCGGGCGTGTCCCCGCGCCCACGGCAGGGGCCGCCGGTCGTAGGCGACGGCGAGGCGGCTCAGCGCGACCGCGGCCAGGAACAGCCCGAAGTCGCGCAGCGCGACGTCGTAGTAGCCCGGGATCAGCAGCAGGTTGACGATGATGCCCGCCAGCCACGCCGCGACGACGAGCGACCCGATCCGAGGCCACACCGCCACGACGACCCCGGCGACGATCTCGACGACACCGACCACGTACATGGTCTGGTGGACGCTGAACGGCGACAGGTGCGCGATCGGTGGGGCCAGGTACCGGTCCCAGTCGACGAGCAGGTGGGCGAACTTGTCGGCGCCGAAGATGATCGGCGCGACGGTGAACGCGGTCCGGAGGACGAGGAACGCCTGGCGGGCCGGATCCCGGCGTGCGGCGGCCGCTGTGGCGTCCCCGCTGCCGGGACGCGTCGGGATGGCGTGGGTGCTGGACATGGGCACTCCTTGGTTCTCGTATGAGGTGATGCACGGGCCCACGGCGTCGATGCCGTCCCGCCCCTCACGTGGGGCTCGGGGCACCGTTCGCCGCGACACCCTGTTGGTGTCGGGCCGGGGTGCGGGCCTTACCGCCGGTCCTCCGCGACCCCGTGGTGGAGCCCGGCCGGTCCGGTAAGACGGCCGCGTCGAGCGACACCAACCCGGTATGACCATCCATCCGACCCGTCGCCACCCGGGCTGCGGACCGGTGGGCCCGCCGGTCGACGTGACGACGTGGCGCCGGTGCCGCCTGCTCGAGGCCGGCTTCGACGCCGACCTCGCCGGCCGGCTGGCCGCGGACCGACGCGTCGACGTGCACGCCGTCCTGCAGCTCGTCGACCGAGGCTGCCCACCGGTCCTTGCCGCACGCATCCTCTCCCCGGAAGGATGGTCGTCGTGACGATCGCCGACCCGAACGGCGCCCTGCACCCGGCCGTCGACGCCGGGCGGTCACCCGGCGCGGTCCCGCGTCCGGTCCCGCGCCCGGTGTCCCGCGACTGGGTCGCCGACCTCACCGCTACCGGTCCTCGGCGTGACGAGGCCCTGCGCGAGCTGCACTCGTTCGTGCTCAAGGCCGCCCGCCACCAGGTGTGGCACCTGCGCGGCCAGCTGCCGCATGCCGGCGCGGCAACTCTCGAGGGAGTGGCGGAGTGTGCGGCCGACGACGCGCTCGTGGACGTGCTCGCCAAGCTCGACACCTTCGAGGGCCGCAGCCGTTTCACGACCTGGGCCTACAAGTTCGGCATCCTGCACGCCGCCAACGAGGTTCGCCGGCAGGCCTGGGCCACGCGCGAGGTCTGCCTGCCCGACGACGCGACGTGGGTCGATGCCGCCCCCGGTCCGGAGCACCACGCCGAGGCCGCCGACCTCGCCGCCGCCGTGGCATCGGCGCTCGCGGTCGCGCTCACGCCCTACCAGCGCCGGATCGCCGTGGCGCTGCTCGTCGACCACGTACCGATCGACGTCCTCGCCGAGCGGCTGGGCACGACGCGCGGCGCGCTCTACAAGACGCTGCACGTGGCCCGGTCGCGGATCCGGGACCACCTGACCGCCACCGGACACCTGACACCCGCCACCGGGGAGACACGATGACCTCCACACCACGGCGCCTCACGCCCGACGACGCCCGGGCGCTGAGCCTGGACACGGAGCCCTGGCTGTCGTGCGAGGACTGCTTCGACCTCGCCGACCGGTACGCCGAGGCTCTCGTCGAGCACCCGCAGACCCGGCAGCTGCCCGAGATGCTCGTGCACCTGCGCGGGTGCGCCGCCTGCGCCGAGGAGACCGAGTCGCTGGTCCGGCTCGTCGCGTCCGACCTCGGGGTCGACCCCGCCGCGGCGCTGGCGCGGCTGCAGGAGTGACCCGGGGCCGTCCGACTCAGGCGGTGGCGGCGGCGAGCTGCCCGCAGGCGCCGTCGATGTCCTGACCGCGGGTGTCGCGGATCGTCGTCGGGACCCCGTGGGCCCGGAGACGCTCGACGAAGTTCTGCTCGACGCCGGGGCGTGAGGCGGTCCACTTCGAGCCCGGCGTCGGGTTGAGGGGGATCGGGTTGACGTGCACCCAGCCGCGTCCCCGCGCGGCGAGCTTCTCGCCGAGCAGGTCGGCCCGCCACCCCTGGTCGTTGATGTCGCGGATCAGGGCGTACTCGATGGAGACGCGTCGGCCGGTGGTCTGGAAGTAGCGGTAGGCCGCGTCGATGGCCTCGTCGACCTTCCACCGGGTGTTGATCGGCACGAGCTCGTCGCGCAGCTCGTCGTCGGGGGCGTGGAGCGACAGCGCGAGCGTCACCGGGATGCCCTCGGCGGCGAACTTGTCGATGCCCGGCACGAGCCCCACGGTCGACATCGTGATGCCGCGCGCCGACATGCCCAGGCCGTCCGGCGCGGGGTCGGTGAGGCGCCGGATGGCCCCGATGGCCGCCTTGTAGTTGGCGAGCGCCTCACCCATGCCCATGAAGACGACGTTGCTGACGCGCAGCGGGTGCTCGCGGTCCGCGTCGCCGCCGCCGGCCAGCTCGCCGCGGCGCAGCGCGCGGGCCGCCCACACGACCTGCTCGACGATCTCGGCCGCCGACATGTTGCGGGTCAGTCCCGCCTGGCCGGTGGCGCAGAACGGGCAGTTCATCCCGCACCCGGCCTGGCTCGAGATGCAGATGGTGACGCGCTTCGGGTAGCGCATGAGGACCGACTCGACGATGGCGCCGTCGTGCAGGCGCCAGGCGTACTTCAGGGTCTGCCCGTCGTCGGCGACGCGCTGCACGACCGGCGTCAGCAGGGTGGGCAGCAGGTCGGCGACGAGCTCGGACCGGACGCCCTTGGGCAGGTCGGTCATCTGCATGGGGTCGTCGACGAGCCGCTCGAAGTAGTGCGTCGACAGCTGCCGGGCCCGGAACCCCTGGTGGCCGAGCGCGGCCACCGCATCCTTGCGCTCGGCCGGCGAGAGGTCGGCGAGGTGGCGCGGCGGCTTGCCGCGACGCGGGGCCCGGAAGGTCAGCTGGCCCGGCTCGGGGCGTGCGGTGGTGGGCTCGGGCAGGGGCACGGAGGTCTCGGTCATGACGACAGCCATTCTCGCAGGCCGAGTCAAAACGACCCAGCCGGTCAGGACGGCTGGGCGGCGAGCAGCGTCAGCACGGTCCACACCACGGGCGCGACGACGACGAGCGAGTCGAGGCGGTCCATGATGCCGCCGTGCCCCGGCAGGATGTTGGACATGTCCTTGATGCCGAGGTCGCGCTTGATGAGCGACTCCATGAGGTCGCCGACGGTCGCCGCCACGGCCACCCCCACCCCGAGCAGCACGCCGATGACCCACGCGTGGCCGAGGAAGAAGTGGACGGTCAGCGAACCGCCGACGACGCACAGCACGACCGAGCCGGCGAAGCCCTCCCACGACTTCTTCGGGCTGATCGTCGGTGCCATGGGGTGCCGGCCGAAGAGCACCCCCGCGGCGTAGCCGCCGACGTCGCTGCACACCGTCGTGATGAGGAAGACGAACATGCGTCCGACACCGTCCTCGGGCGCGAGGAGGAGGATGGCGAAGCCGACGAGGAACGTCGGGTAGGTGGCGACGAACACGCCTCCGAGCACGTCCCGCCCGGCGCCGTCGAGACGCCCGGTGCCGCGCCACAGCACCACGGCCAGACAGGTCAGCGCCCACGCGACGGTGAGCGCACCCGGGCCGTGGACGTACGCCGCCCACGCCATGCCCACCGCCCCGGCGAGCGCCGGCACGATCGGCGCCCGGACGCCGGCGTGCCGCAGGGCGCCGCGCATCTCCCAGATGCCGACGCCCACCGCCAGCACGACGACGACGAGGAAGGACGGCTTCCACAGCGTCAGGGATGCGACGATGACGACACCGAGACCGAGGCCGACGCCGATCGCCGCGGGCAGGTCACGGCCCGCGCGGCTCGGGCGCTTCTCGATGACGTCGCCGGCGGGCAGGCCGGCGACGTCGTCGAGGGCGGGGTCGTAGGGCACGGGTTCGAGGAGCCCGTCGCCGCCGTCGGCCGGGTGCGCCGCGGACTGGCGGTCCGCGGGCTCCGACGGCGAGTCGGTCGTCATCATGGCTGGAGCCGCGAGGTCAGACCTCGAGCAGCTCGGCCTCCTTGGCCTTGACGAGACCGTCGACGAGGTCGGTGTGCTTCTTGGTCAGGCCGTCGAGCTCCTTCTCGGCGCGGGTGCCGTCGTCCTCGCCGACCTCGCCGTCCTTGACGAGCTTGTCGATGTCGGTCTTGGCCTTGCGGCGGATGTTGCGCACCGAGACGCGCGCGTCCTCGGCCTTGCCGTGGGCGAGCTTGATGTACTCGCGCCGGCGCTCCTCGGTCAGCTCCGGCATGACGCACCGGATCTGGTTGCCGTCGCTGCTCGGGTTGACACCCAGGTCCGAGTCGCGGATGGCCTTCTCGATCGCGTGCATGGCCGACTTGTCGAACGGGATGACGAGGATGGTGCGGGGCTCGGGGTTCTGGAACGAGGCGAGCTGCTGCAGCGGGGTCGGCGCGCCGTAGTACTCGACGGTGAGCTTGTTGAACAGGCCCGGGTTGGCCCGGCCGGTGCGGATGCCCGCGAAGTCCTCCTTGAGGACCTCGACGGCCTTGTCCATCTTCTCCTCGGCCTCGAACATCGTCTCTTCGATCATGGCGGTGTGGCTTCCTCGTCCCTCGTGAGCGGGTGGCTGGCGTGTCTGGGGATGGTCCGTGGCGTGGGCCGGCGCCGGCGGGGCGCAGCCCAGCCGGTCAGGCGTTGGTGACCAGCGTGCCGATCCTCTCACCGAGCAGGGCACGGGTGATGTTTCCGGCGCCTTCCATGCCGAAGACGACCATCGGCAGCTTGTTCTCCATGCAGAGGCTGAACGCAGCGGCGTCGACGATGCGCAGACCGTTCGCGAGGCCCTCCTCGAAGGTCAGCGTGTCGTACTTCGTCGCGGTGGGGTCGGTCTTCGGGTCGGCGGTGTAGACGCCGTCGACGCCGCTCTTGGCGATGAGGAGGGCGTCGCACTTGGTCTCGAGGGCACGCTGGGCGCTGACCGTGTCGGTGGAGAAGTACGGCATGCCGGCACCCGCGCCGAAGATGACGACACGGTTCTTCTCGAGGTGGCGGATGGCGCGCCGCGGGATGTACGGCTCGGCGACCTGCTGCATCGCGATCGCGGACTGGACGCGCGTCTCGATGCCCTCCTTCTCGAGGAAGTCCTGCAGGGCCAGGCAGTTCATGACGGTGCCGAGCATCCCCATGTAGTCGGCCCGGGTGCGGTCCATGCCGCGCTGCTGCAGCTCGGCACCGCGGAAGAAGTTCCCGCCGCCGATGACGACCGAGACCTGGACGCCGCCGCGCACGGCCTCGGCGATCTGCCTGGCGATCCCGGCGACGACGGCCGGGTCCAGACCGATGCGGCCACCCCCGAAGACCTCTCCGGAGAGCTTGAGGAGGACCCGGTGGAACGGGGTGGGGTGGGCGTCGGTCATGGGCGCGGGGCCTCCTCGGGGGATGCGTTCGCAGGGTCGGTCGATCTTTCCACATCCGATCCGCATCGACCGCATCGAGCCCTGACCCGGCCCGTCCGGACCCCTCGAAGGGGCGTCGTCAGGGCCGCACGAGGGCCGGCAGCGCCTCGGCGAGCCGCGCGTAGTCGTCCTCGTCGTTGTACGGGGCCGCGGCCAGGCGCAGGTAGCCGCGTCCGCCGAAGGCGACGGGCGGCACGACGAAACCCGCCGCGTGCAGCGCCTGCCAGAGGCTTTCGGCGTGCTCGGTGGTCGTGGCCACCCCCTCCGGGAGGGCCACGAGGCGCAGGCACGGAGCCGACGGCAGGCCGCCGTGTGGAATCGCGGTGCCGAGGGCCACGCGAACGCGCTCGGCACCACGGACGAGCAGCTGCGCGTTGCGCTCCACCTGGTCCCAGCCGCCGAAGGCGTGCCAGGCGGCGAGGCCGTCGGGCACGGCCAACCATGCCGAGTGGTCGACGGTGCCCTGCAGGTCGAACCGCTCGGGGAAGGGCAGGCCGTGGCTCCACGACGTCACGAGCGGGCGCATCCGGTCGCGGTGCTCCGGCGCCACCCAGAGCGTCGCCGCGGCGCGAGGCGTGTAGGACCACTTGTGCAGGTTGCCGGCCCAGAACGCCACGCCGAGGGACTCGACGTCCGTGCCCGGGAGCGCCCCCGGGACGTGCGCGGCGTCGACGAGGACGGGGACCGGGGCGACCGCGGCCGCGACCTCGCGGACGGGCAGCACGAGCGCCGTCGGCGAGGTGATGTGGTCGATCATGACGAGCCGGGTCCGGCCGGTGACCGCGGCGGCGAAGGCCGCGACGACGTCGTCCGGCGCGGCGTCCACCGGGAAGGAGGCGGTGCGCAGACTCGCCCCCCGCGCCTGGGCGGACCAGCCGGCCGTGAGGTACCCGTGGTCGCTGACGACGACCTCGTCGCCCGGGCCGACGTCGAGCCCCTGCAGGACGACGCCGACGGCCTCGGTGACGTTGCGGACGAGGGCCGTGGAGTCCGGGGTCACCCCGACGAACGCGGCCGCCTCCCGCCGCGCGGCTGCCAGGGCGTCGGGCAGCTCGTCGCGGAAGGCCCGCATCGGGGCGCCCTCGATCCTGGCCCTGGCCCGGTCCTGGGCCTCGCGGACGGCCCGCGGAACCGCACCGAACGCGCCGTGGTTGAGATGGGTCAGGGCCGGGTCGAGCTCGAAGCGCTCGGCGATGTCGCGACGCACCCGGCCATCCTGCCTCAGTGGTGCAGGCCCCTGGCCAGCAGGGCGGCGCACCTGGCTGCCTCCGCGCCCGAGGGCGCCTGGACCGCCAGGGCCGCGGCCCGGGACCGTCCGAGGTTCCATGCGAGGGCGTCGTCACGAGCCGTCGGGTCGGGCTGCACGATGCACGACGCCACGGCCCTCGGCAGGCCCGCGACGATCGTCGGTGCCGCGTCGGGCCCCAGGGTCGACAGGTAGGCGGCGTCGAGCGCGCCGGTCACCGCGTAGCGGTCGACGTTGCGCTGGGCGACCCACGCCTCCGGGTTGGCGAGGCCGCCGACGAGGACGAACGCCGCCATCGACATGAGCGCGGCGCGCGGCAGCCACCAGCCCTCGAGCCGGACACCGGCCACGACGACGAGAACGACGAGCAGCCCCAGCCACAGCTCGAACGCCACGACGAGCAGGCGCAGCACGGTGAAGCCGTAGGCCTGCTGGTAGAGGTCCAGGCGGTGCAGCGCCGACGCGACCACGACGAGCGTCAGAGCGCAGAGGGCACCGAGCACGACGCGCAGCAGGAGCCGGTCGCGAGCGCTCGCGCGGGGCGCCTTGCGCACGGCGATGGCGACGGTGACCAGCATGAGCAGCGTTGCGGCAGTGAGCTGCCCGAACCCCTGGTGGACGTAGTCGGCGTACGTCAGGCCGGTCGTGCGCTGGACGTAGTCGTGCCCGCCGAAGAGGGCCGCGGCCTGCGCCACGACGAAGGCCACGAACAGGAGGACGACGAGAGCGACCGGCACGACCCACTCCCAGACCCGCGCCACGGGACGACCGGCGGGCAGGACGACCCGCCCGACCTGCGGCGGGTTGAGGGCGACGTAGGTCGCGGCCAGCAGGGCCCCGCCCACGACGAACCCGACGAAGAACCGGACGACGAGGCCGTCCCAGGCGATCTGGGGCACCAGGTGGCCGGCCCACGACCCGAAGACGGCGTCACCGGAGGCGAACAGGCCGCCGAACACGACGAGCGCGACGAGCGAGAGGGCGGCGGTGCGCACGACGGGCCACAGGACCGTCACCCGGCTCGTGGCGGCGACGGTCCGTCCGAGGAGCGGCAGCCCTCGCAGGGCCGAGAGCGGCCACGACGCGACGCCGGCGACGATCGCCGGCAGCCCCCTGGCGGCGGTGAGTGCGGTGGCGGTCAGCACGACGCCGACGAGGACGGCCAGGACCGTGAGCCACTCGGCGGCCCGGAGGACGGCGAGCGTGGCCAGCCCGGCGCCGACGACCGTCGTCGCGATGCCCCAGGGCGTGCGGCGCCGCTCGCTCGTGTGCCACAGGAGGGCGCCGCCGAGGAGCAGGACCACGCAGAACGCGACCCCGAGGTTGCGGTACGGCAGGAGGACCGCGGCGAGGACGCCGACCCCGAGGGAGGCGAGCAGCAGCCGGGTCTGTGGCCCCAGCCCGGTCTCGGGCCACAGGTCACCGAAGAGGGTGTCGACGAGCGGCCCGGGCGGCGACGCCGGCCGCGTCGCCACCGGAGCACCCGGTGCCCCGGCCGTGGACGGGACGGGAACGGACGACGACATGGCGGTCTCCTTCGGACGTGGGTCTGGTTCGGGCGCAACGACGTTCGGGTGACGAGGCAGGACGGCACGGACGCGGGCCCCGGGCCGCCCGGGGTCGGAGGGAAGCGCCGCGATCGACCCGCCGTGCAGCTCGCACACCCAGCTGGCGATGGCCAGGCCGATGCCGGTCCCGCCGCCTGCGTCCTCGCCGGAACCGAACCGGTCGAAGACGCGCTCCGCGCGCTCTGGCGGGATCCCCGGCCCCTCGTCGGCCACCTCGAGCCACCAACGGTCGGCGCCCTCCTCGCCGGCGCGGACCGTGACGGTCCCGCCCTCGGGGCTGTGCCGCGCCGCGTTGTCGAGCAGGTTGGCCAGCACCTGAGCGAGCCGCGCCGGGTCAGCGGTCACCGTCAGGTCGGCCGGCTCGAGCGACACCTCGTGCCGCACGCGTCGCCCCTGCCCGAGCCCGCCCGGCGCGCCGACGCCGACCTCCCCCACCGCCCGTCGGACGAGGTCGGCGACGCGGACCGTCCCCAGGGTGAGACGGTCGGCTCCGCCGTCGAGGCGGCTGAGGTCGAGCAGGTCGCCGACGAGCGCCCCGAGCCGCTCGGCCTGGGCGAGCGCCGCGCGCAGGACGTCGTCGTCCGGTCGCACGACGCCGTCGACGAGGTTCTCCAGCAGCGCCTGCTGGGCCGCGAGCGGCGTGCGCAGCTCGTGCGACACGGTGGCGACGAGCTGCCGCCGCTGCTGGTCCGCGGACGCGAGGTCGCCGGCCATGGTGTTGAAGGCCTTGGCGAGCGTGCCGACCTCGTCGGAGGAGGACGCCGTGACGCGTCGGGAGTAGTCGCCGGTGGCCATCCGGGCGGCCGCGTCGGTCATCTCCCGCAGGGGCGAGGTCATCCCCCGCGCGAGCCACTGGGTGACGCCCAGGGCCGCGGCGACCGTGACCGGGAGCGTGAGCCAGCCGGGCACCCCCGACCGGTCACCGACCTCGGCCACGACGATGGCGGCCACGATGCTGGCCCCGACGAGCAGGCCCAGCTTGGCCTTGACCGAGCGGATGCCGTCGAGCGGCCGCTCGGGGTTCACCGGCGGGTGCCGGTGGACGTGAGGGTCGGCGGGCGGGGCGGCGGCCGGGCCGGTGGCCGGATCGGCGGGCGGCGTCACGGCTCGTCCACCCCGAGCGCGTACCCCACCCCGTGGACGGTGCGCACACGGTCCCCGCCGATCTTGGCCCGGAGGGCCTTGACGTGGCTGTCGAGCGTGCGGGTGCGGCCGGCGTCGGCCCACCCCCACACCTCCCGCATGAGCTCGTCGCGGGTGCGCACGACCCCGGGTTCGGCCCACAGCGCGAGGAGCAGGTCGAACTCGAGCGGAGTCAGGTGCACGTCGGCGCCGTCGACGGTGACGCGCCGGCTGCCGCGGTCGACCGAGAGCGCGCCGAGGACGAGCGGCCCCGGCAGCGCCGACGCCAGCTCGCGGGCGCGCTCGACGCGCCGCAGCAGCGCCCGGACCCGGGCGACGACCTCGCGCATCCGGAACGGCTTGGTCACGTAGTCGTCGGCGCCGACGCCGAGGCCGACGAGCAGGTCCGTCTCGTCGGCACGGGCCGTGAGCATGAGGACGGGTACGGGCCGCTGGGCCTGGATGCGGCGGCACACCTCGAGCCCGTCGAAGCCCGGGAGCATGAGGTCGAGGAGCACGAGGTCGGGCCGGTGCTCCTCGTGGTGCGCCACGGCGCTGGGCCCGTCGTGGGCCTGCACGACCCGGAACCCCTCCGCCACGAGCCGGTCGGTCAGGGCCTGGTTGATCGTCGGGTCGTCCTCGACGACGAGCAGCGTCGCCCCCGCGGTCGCGACCGGCGGCGCATCGTTCCCCTGGCTCATGCCCCTGACTCTAGGAGCGGGCCCGCGGGTGGCGTCGGTGCGACGTGTGGAGATCCTGTGAAGGTCACCGTCGCCCGTGGGCAGCGGACGGAGCCCCGGACAGACCGATGCCGGCCGCCCCTCGTGGGGCGACCGGCATCGGTCGGTGCGCCGGCGGCGGGCGCCGGGCGGGTCGTCAGGCGGACGTCACTGACCCACGCGGAAGCGGGCGAAGGACGTCGCGGACGCGCCGGCCTCCTCGAGGACCTTGCCGACGGACTTCTTGGCGTCCTTGGCGAACGGCTGCTCGAGCAGGACGTTCTCCTTGAAGAAGCCGTTGACGCGACCCTCGACGATCTTCGGGAGGGCGCCCTCGGGCTTGCCCTCCTCGCGGGCCGTGGCCTCGGCGACGCGGCGCTCGTTCTCGACCGTCTCGGCCGCGACCTCGTCCCGCGTGAGGACGGTCGGGCTGAAGGCCGCGACGTGCATCGCGACGTCCCGCCCGACCTGGTCGTCGCCACCCTCGATCGCGACGAGGACGCCGATCTGCGCGGGCAGGTCGGGGCTCGTCTTGTGGAGGTAGGCCGCGACGTTGGCACCCTCGATGCGGGCGACGCGCTTGATCTCGATCTTCTCGCCGATCGTCGCGTTCGCGTCGTCGAGCAGCTGCTGGACGGTGCGACCGTCGGGCGTCGTGCTCGCGAGGAGCTCCTCGGCGCTCGAGGCCTTGGCCGCGACGGCCTGCTCGAGCACCTCGTCGGCGAGGGCGATGAACTTCTCGCCCTTGGCGACGAAGTCGGTCTCGCAGAGGACCTCGACGAGGGTGCCGACGCCGTCCTCGGCCTTGGCGGTCACGAGGCCGTTGGAGGTCGTGCGACCCTCGCGCTTCGTGACGCCCTTGAGGCCCTTGACGCGCAGGATCTCGACGGCCTTGGCGCGGTCGCCCTCGGCCTCGTCGAGCGCCTTCTTGACGTCCATCATGCCGGCGCCGGTCTGCTCGCGCAGGGCCTTGATGTCAGCGGCGGTGTAGTTCGCCATGCTCTGTATCGCTCTTTTCGTCAGTGGGATTCGACTGGATGGCGGTCCCGAGCAGGCTCAGGCCTGCTCGGCGACGGCCTCGGCCGGGACCTCGGCGGGCGCGTCGGCGGGCGCCTCGGTGGCTGCCTCGGCCGGGGCCTCGGCGGCGTCGGCCGCAGCGGCGTCCGCGTAGAGCTCGCGCTCCCACTCGGCCAGGGGCTCCTCGGCCTGGGCGTCGCCACCGGACTTGCCGGACGAGCGCTGGACCAGGCCGTCGGCGACCGCGTCGGCCACGACGCGCGTCAGCAGCGTGACGGAGCGGATCGCGTCGTCGTTGCCGGGGATCTTGTAGTCGACCTCGTCGGGGTCGCAGTTCGTGTCGAGGATCGCGATGACCGGCAGGCCGAGCTTGCGCGCCTCGTCGACGGCGAGGTGCTCCTTCTTCGTGTCGACGATCCACACGGCCGAGGGGACCTTGGACATCGAGCGGATGCCGCCGAGCGTCTTCTCGAGCTTGTCCTTCTCGCGCTTGAGGATGAGCAGCTCCTTCTTCGTGTAGCCCGAGCCGGCCACGTCGTCGAAGTTCAGCTCCTCGAGCTCCTTGAGGCGCGTGAGGCGCTTGGAGATCGTCTGGAAGTTGGTGAGCATGCCACCGAGCCAGCGGTGGTTGACGTACGGCATGCCGACGCGCGTCGCCTGCTCGGCGATCGGCTCCTGGGCCTGCTTCTTCGTGCCGACGAAGAGGATCGTGCCGCCGTGGGCCACGGTCTCCTTGACGAAGTCGTACGCGTTGTTGATGTACGTCAGCGACTGCTGCAGGTCGATGATGTAGATGCCGTTGCGCTCCGTCATGATGAAGCGCTTCATCTTGGGGTTCCAGCGACGGGTCTGGTGCCCGAAGTGGACGCCGCTCTCGAGGAGCTGGCGCATGGTGACGACGGCCATGCCGTGTCCTCCTTGTGTGGGTGTTGTCAGTTGTCAGGCGGCGACGCGTCCGACCGGGGTCTCCCCGGCCCTCCACGAACCGCACTCCTGGCGCCTTGACCCGTCCCGCCCGACGTGGTCGGGACTGCCGTGACGTGCCCCGGGCGTGAGCCCGGACGAAGACGCGCGAATTCGGTCGCGTGTGCGGGCACACGTGACCGCCGACAATCGTACGGCCTGACCCGGGTTGCGGGGAAATCGCGCGGACGGGCGAGAATGACCGCCATGGCGAACTCGACGGGTTGGGACAGCTGGTTCCAGACGATCCCGGTCCTCGTCGTCCTGACCGCCGTCCTCGTCGTGCCGGGCTGGCTCGTCGTGCGGGCCCTCGGCACCCGCGGCATGGAGGCCTTCGCGGTGGCCCCGGCCGTGTCGGTCACCGTCGTCGCCCTCGCCACCACGGTGGTCCAGCGCGTCGGCATCCGGTGGGGGCTGCTCCCCCTCCTCGCCGTCGCCGTCGTCGCGGCAGGGGCGGCGTGGGTCGTCGCTGGCGTCGCGCGCCGCGTCCTGCGCCGGGCGGGGCGACCGGAGCCCGACGTGGGGGCGGCCCGGCGCGTTCTCGGGCGGCCACACCCCGATGCCGTCGTGGCCCTCGTCATCGGTGTCGTCATCGCGCTCGTGACGATCCTGCCGGCCATCGGACGCCCGGACGAGCTCGTCGACAGCCCTGATGCCGTCTACCACCTCGACCGCATCCGGCTGTTCCTCGAGACCGGCAACTTCTCGGTCGCCAACCCGACGTTCTACCCCAACGGTTTCCACTCCTGGATCGCGACCGCGCTGCTGCCGTGGGGCGGAGCCCACGTCCTGGCCGGCACCAACGCGGCGACCGTCGTGCTGGCCGCGTTCGTGTGGCCGCTCGGCTGCGTCGCCCTCGTGCGGCATGCGCTCGGAACCTCGCGGCTCGTCACGTACGCGGCCGGCTTCGCGTCCGCCGCGTTCGTCTCCTTCCCCACGATCCTGCTCGGCTGGGGCGTGCTGTGGCCCAACCTCATGGCCAACGCCCTCACGCCCGGTGCGCTCGCCCTCATGCTCCAGGCGGCCCGGTCCCGGCGCGTCGGCCAGTGGCTCGGGTTCGCCGTGGCCCTGCCCGGGCTGGCGCTCGTGCAGCCCAACGCGCTCGTGGCGCTCGTCGTCTTCGCGCTCGTGTGGTTCGTCACGGCGCGGCTGCGCGCCGGATGGCTCGGCCATGCGTCGTGGTGGACCGTGACGCGTGACCTCGTCGTCGTCGCCGCGGTCGGCGTGGGCGGGCTCGTCGTGGCACCGACGGTGTCGGCGCGGCTGGCGTCGACGCAGTCCTACGAGTGGACGGGGCGCGTGTCGGTCTGGACGGCCCTCGTCGAGGTCGTCGGCGGACGGCTGCAGATCTCCGTGGTGCTCTGGGGGCTCCTGCTGCTCATCGTGCTCGGCATCGGGTGGATCCTGCTGCGCGCGCGTGCGGCGATCCCCGTCGTCGCCATGTGGCTGGCCGCCGTCGCGCTCTACGTCATGGCGGCCTCGTCGACCGCGACGTGGACCGCGCTCATCACCGGATACTGGTACAACGACAAGGTCCGGCTCGCGTCGCTCGCAGCCGTGCCCGGCGTCGTCCTCGTCGCGGCGGCGGCACCCGCCTTGCGGGTGCTCCTGCTGCGGCTGCCGGTGGTGCGCACGCGCCCGGCCCTCGCCGCCCTGGTGGCGATCGCGCTCCTGCCCCTGCTCACGGTCGTCTGGAGCGCGCACACCCGTGGGCAGATGCTCGCCGGGTTCTTCCGACCGGGCGAGGCGAGGAAGGTCATCCTGTCCTTCGAGGCCCAGGACGCGCTGCGCAGCCTCGCGGCCGACATCCCCGCAGGGCAGGGCGTCGTCGGCCGGCCGGAGAACGGCTCGCCGCTCATGTACGCCCTCTTCGGCACGAACACGCTCTACCGGTCCCTGCCCATCCCGACCACCGGCGACGAGATCGTCATCGGGACCGGCTTCGACGACCTCGAGCACCGCCCGGACGTGTGCGCCGCCCTCGCCCGGCACGACATCCGCTGGGCCATCGGCTCGCCGCACGTGTACTGGCTCGACCTGCCCGAGCGCACCTCGGGCCTCACCGACCTCGATGCCAACCCCGGCGTCGAGAAGGTGCGCACCGTCGGCGACTACACGCTGTACCGCGTCACCGCCTGCGGTCTCGGCTCCTGACCACACGGCGCTGGGTAGGGTCGGGCGCATGGGCTCACCGCTGATCTCCCGCATGACGCCGTTCGGTACGACGATCTTCGCGGAGATGTCGGCGCTGGCCGTTCGCACCGGCGCCATCAACCTCGGGCAGGGCTTTCCCGACACCGACGGTCCCCGCGAGATGCTCGACGCGGCGAAGGCCGCGATCGACGGCGGGCGCAACCAGTACCCGCCCGGCCCGGGCGTGCCCGAGCTGCTCGATGCCGTCGCTGCCCACCAGGCGCGCTTCTACGGGCTCCGCGTCGACCCGGCCTCCGAGGTCCTCGTCACGGCCGGTGCCACCGAGGCGATCGCGGCGGTCGTGCTCGCCCTCTGCGAGCCCGGGGACGAGGTCGTCACCTTCGAGCCGTACTACGACTCGTACGCCGCCACGATCGCCCTTGCCGGCGCGACGCGTCGGACCTCGGTGCTGCGCTTCCCCGACTTCGCGGTCGACGAGGCGTCGCTGCGATCCGCGTTCTCGGCCCGCACCCGGCTCGTGCTGCTCAACACGCCGCACAACCCGACGGGAAAGGTGTTCACGCGCGCCGAGCTCGAGCTCATCGCCTCGCTCGCGCGCGAGCACGACGCCTGGGTCGTCACCGACGAGGTGTACGAGCACCTCGTCTTCGACGGCGCCGAGCACGTGCCGATGGCGACGCTGCCCGGCATGGCCGAGCGGACCATCACCATCAGCTCCGGGGGCAAGACGTTCTCGGCCACCGGCTGGAAGGTCGGCTGGCTCACCGGACCGGCCGAGGCCGTGGCGGCCGCACGCACCGTCAAGCAGTTCCTCACGTTCGTCGCGTCCGGTCCCTTCCAGCCCGCCGTCGCGGTGGCCCTCGGCCTCGGTGACGACGTCTACGCCTCGCTGCGGGAGTCGCTGCAGACCAAGCGCGACCTGCTCTGCTCTGCCCTGGCCGAGTCGGGCCTCGCAGTGGCCCGACCTGGCGGCACGTACTTCGTCATCGCGGACGCCGCTCCGCTGGGGGCTGTCGACGGACTGGAGTTCGCCCGACGCCTCCCCGACCTCGCCGGCGTCGTCGGCGTGCCGGTCTCGGTGTTCCACGACGACGCGGACGCAGCCCGGACGCTGATCCGGTTCGCCTTCTGCAAGAAGGACGAGGTGCTCCGCGAGGCCAGCCGCCGCCTCGCCGCCGCCGGTCGCTGACCGCACCACCAGCCCCGCCGGCCGTCCACACCTGCCTGCCGGGCGGGACGTCGTCCACAGCCCGGCTCTCGGCGCCTGGGCGCCGGCCGGTGCGCTGCCGAGGATGGAGGCATGGCCCTCGGTTCTGCACTGTCCGCGCTCGTGGCCGGCGTCGCTGTCGGCGCGGCCTCCCTGGGTGCGGCACCCTGGGCGGCCCCACCGCCTCCGACCCGCTCAGCCGCGACGTCGGCCCCCGCACCGGCGGCAACCGCGCCCGTTCGCCAGGGCCCGTGGTCCTGGCCGCTGAGCCCTGATCCCGTCGTCGAGCGCCGCTTCGACCCGCCCGAGGAGCCATGGGGCGCCGGTCATCGCGGCGTCGACCTCGCAGCGACGGTCGGGCAGCCCGTGCGGTCCCCCGAGGCCGGAACCGTGACGTGGGCCGGCGTGCTGGCCGGGCGGGCCGTCGTCGTCGTGTCCCACTCCGGTGGTCTGCGCAGCACCTTCGAGCCGGTCGCGGCCACGGTCGGGGTCGGAGGGGCCGTCGCTCGCGGCGAGCGGGTCGGCACGGTGACCGCCGCGCCCGGGCACTGCTCGCCACGGACGTGCCTGCACTGGGGCGTGCTGCGCGGTCGGCAGTACCTCGACCCGCTGGCCTTCGTCGGCCGGGCGCCCATCGTCCTGCTTCCCCTCGGCTGAGGGGGCGGTCGGACGCCGGTCACGCTCGGGGATGGGCCTGTTCGTAGCTGCGCCGGAGCCGGTCCACCGACACGTGCGTGTAGATCTGCGTGGTGGCCAGGCTGGCGTGGCCCAGGATCTCCTGCACCATGCGCAGATCGGCGCCACCCTCGAGCAGGTGCGTGGCAGCGCTGTGCCGCAGGCCGTGCGGGCCGAGGTCCGGGACCTCGGGAAGGTGCGAGAGCAGCTCGTGGACGACGCTGCGCACCTGCCGAGCATCGACGCGCCGCCCACGGCGGCCGAGGAACAGGGCCGGGCCCGAGCGCTCGCCGACGAGCCTCGGGCGGACGGTCAGCCATGCCTCGAGGGCGCTCGCTGCCGGCGCCCCGAACGGGACGATGCGTTCCTTCGCGCCCTTGCCCATGACCCGGACCGTTCCCTGACCGAGGTCGAGGTCGTCCACGTCCAGGGCGGCGAGCTCACCGACCCGGATCCCGCTGGCGTACAGCAGCTCCAGCACGGCACGGTCGCGGACGTGGATCGGGTCCTCGTCGTCGGCGCGGGTCGCGGCCAGGCTCAGCAGCTGGCTCGCCTCGCCCGGCTTGAGGACACCGGGCAGCGACGACGTGCGTTTGGGAGCGACCAGCCGGACTGACGGGTCCGACGGGATCCGACCGGTGTGCTCGGCCCACCGGAGGAACGTGCGGGCGGCGGCGGCCCTGCGGGCGATCGTGGCGCGCGCGGCGCCACCGTCCGCCTGCTCGCCGAGCCAGCCACGCAGGTCACCGATCCGCAGCTCGGCGACGTCGGTGACGCCCCGAGCTGCCGCGAAGCCCAGCAGGTGGCGGACGTCGCCCAGATAGGCCCGACGGGTGTGGACCGAGCGGCCCCTCTCGGCTCCGAGGTGGCGGGAGAAGGCGTGGAGCACCTCACCGTGCAGCTCCTCGATCGAGGCCACCGACGGCGGACCCTCGTCGCCACGCGGCGCCGAAGGCGTGACGGTGCCGTCGTCGCCTGCCGCGGTCCCGGCGGTCACACCCGTCACTTCGGCACCATGACGCATCAGCGGCCGCTCTGCAAGCGACGCGTCGGGGCGCGCTCACTCGGCGACCCGGACCCGGCGGGGCGGTGTGGGGGTCTTGCGCCACGTGCCGGCCTCACCGATGACGAGCCCGGCGTCCTCGAGCCGGGCCAGCGCAGCCCGGACCGACAGCGGTGCCCGCGCGGCCTCGCGCGAGATGACGTCGAGCGGGACCGGACGGCGGTACGGCACGGCCTCGAGCACCGCCTTGTCCTCCGGTGCGAGCCGGTCGACCTCGGTGTCGCCGGCGCGCGGCTCGTCGCACGCGTCCGCCCCGATCGTGCCGACGAGGTCGATGACCTCGTCGACGGAGGTGACGAGGACCGCTCGCCCCTTCCGGATCTCCTGGTGGCACCCGGCCGACGTCATGGAGGTGACCGGGCCCGGTACGGCACCGACGGGACGTGCGAGTCCTTCGGCGTGCGTGACGGTGTTGCGCGAGCCGGACCTCAGGTCCGCCTCGACGACGATGGTCCCCCGGGTCAACGCCGCGATCAGGCGGTTGCGGGACAGGAACCGCGACTTCATCGGCGCGGCGCCCGGTGCGGCTTCCGACACGACCAGTCCCTCGGCTGCGACCCGCCGCAGCAGCGCCGCGTTGGCCACCGGGTAGAGACGGTCCACGCCGCCGGCGACGACGGCCACGGTGGAGCCGCCGACGGCGAGCGCCCCTCGGTGGGCGGCCGCGTCGATGCCGAGGGCAGCACCCGACACGACCGTCCACCGACGACGGGCGAGCCCCGAGGCGAGGTCGGTGGTGACGTGCTCTCCGTACGAGGTGTTGGCCCGCGCCCCGACGACCGCGACGGAACGCTCGCACACGTCCACCAGGTCGAGGGGGCCGACGACCCAGAGGCACCACGGCGGGATCGGCAGCTCGTCGAGCCGCTCGGACCACTCCGGGTCACCCGGCACGACCAGGCGCGCGCCGACCTTCGAGGCCACCTCGAGGTCACGAGAGACGTCGAGCGCGCGGACCCGGCCGGCGAACCGGGCCAGGGTGCCGGAACCCGAGCGCACCCGCTGCATCGCCTCCACGGGCCCGAGTGTGTGCACCAGCACCGCGACCTCTGCGTCACTCGGTTCCACGACCCGGGACAGGGCCGCGCGTGCCCGACGTTCCTCCTCGGAGGCCGGGACGCTGCCGGGCCGGACGTCGTCCGGTTCGGGGTCCGGGCCGTCCACGGGCAGCTCCGGCTGCATGGCGCTCATGCCGCGGCCACCGACTGCCGCCGCAGCGACAGTGCCAGCTCCACCTCGTCGCCACCGGGGCGTTGCAGGCCGGAGAGGTCGCCCACCGTCCACGCGCACCGCAACGTGCGGTCGTAGCCGCGGAGGCTGATGCCACCGGACTCGAGGGCGCGGTCGAGGCGGGCGGTGACCGACGGGGGCAGCCGCCAGGGCCCCTCGCGCAGCGCCGAGCCGGGCACGTCGGCGTTGAGCGAGCGTCCGGGCACGCGGTCGGACCAGCGGGCCCGTTGCACGTCCCTGGCCTGGGCGACGCGGGCGGCAACGGCCGTGCTTCGCTCGCCCGGCGGCTGCCCCACCATCGACAACGCCGGCGGCTGGACATGCACCTGGAGGTCGACGCGATCGAGCAGTGGCCCGCTGATCTTGCCGAAGTAGGCGCGACGGGCCATCGGGGTGCACGTGCAGTCGAGGCCCTTGCCCCAGCCGTGGCCGCACGGACACGGGTTGGCGGCCAGGACGAGCTGGAACCGGGACGGGAACACCACGTGGTCGTGGGCCCGTGCGATCGCGACGACACCGCGTTCCAGCGGTGTGCGCAGCGCCTGCAGGACGTGCTTGTCGAACTCGGGCGTCTCGTCGAGGAACAGCACGCCGTGGTGGGCCCGCGTGATGGCGCCCGGCTGGATGCGACCGCTGCCGCCGCCGATGACCGCCGCCTGCGACGCACCGTGGTGCGGCGCCACGAACGGTGGGCGCGTGATGAGCCGCGCCGCCACGGCGTCCTCGTCGTGGAAGCCACCGACGACGGAGTGGATGGCCGTGACCTCCATGGACTCTGCTGCGCCGAGGGGCGGCAGGATGCCGGGGAGCCGTTCTGCGAGCATCGTCTTGCCGGCGCCCGGAGGACCGGCGAGGAGCAGGTGGTGTCCGCCGGCAGCGGCGATCTCGAGGGCGAGCTTGGCCTCGGCCTGCCCGACGACGTCGCAGAGGTCCTTGACCTCCTCCTCGAGGGCGGGCGGCGGGTCGGGCACGGTGACCTCCTCGACCGGGCGGCCGCGCTGGAGCGCCGTGTAGCGCCGCACGAGCTCGGTGACCTCGGCCGCGGGGTGCACCCGGATGCCCGGCACGAGCCTCGCCTCGGCGGCGTTGGCGACCGGGACGACGACGTGCCGGGCCCCGGACTGCGCCGCAGCGTGCACGAGCGGGAGCACGCCCGGCACCGGGCGGACCGTACCGTCCAGACCGACCTCGCCGACGTGGACGACGGAGCGCACGACCTCGGGCGGGATCTTGCCGAGAGCCGCCGCGACCGCGACGAAGATCGCCAGGTCGAACCCGGTGCCGACCTTGCGCTCGCCCGCCGGCGAGAGGTTGACGATGACGCGTCGCTGGGTGACGGGCATGTCCTGTACGAGGGAGGCGGCGGCCTTGATGCGGTCGGCCGACTGCCCGACCGCGGAGTCGCCCAGACCGCTGATGGAGAACCCGGGCAGCCCGGGAGCGACGTGCGCCTCGACCCGGACGAGGAAGCCGCGCACGCCGCGCAGCCCGACGGCACGGGTGCGTCCCAGGCCCATCAGCACACCCCCTGCAGGTGCTGGAGCCGGGGACGGGTGTCGGAGGCCCAGAGGATCGACACGACGTCGATGCGCAGCGGCCCGGCGACCGGGTGGTCGGGGTGCGCGTCGCGCCAGAGGCCTGCCAGCTGACGGAGTCTGCGCTGCTTGCGCCAGGTCACGGCCTCGAACGGCGCCCCGAACACCTCGCTGGTGCGGGTCTTGACCTCGCACACGACGAGGCAGCCACGGTCGGCGGCGACGATGTCGATCTCGCCGCGCACGCAGCGCCAGTTGCGGTCGAGGATGGTCAGGCCGTGCTCGGCGAGGTAGCGCGCGGCGAGCCGCTCGCCGTAGTCACCGAGGACGCGGGTCGGGAGGTCCATGCCGACCACTGTCGGGGTCTGCGCGGCAGCGGACCAGGGACCGCCGCCGGCCTGTGGACGACGGGCGCCGGAGAAGGGGGATGTGGACGGCGTCCGCCCTGCGCCGGCGGGACACGGGCCCGAGCGACGTCGGGACGGGCGGCGTCAGGAGAAGTCGCCGGACTCCGGGAGCTTGATGTCGGGCTTGGGCAGCTCCTCGATGTTGACGTCCTTGAACGTCACGACGCGCACGTTCTTGACGAAGCGCGCAGGCCGGTAGATGTCCCACACCCACGCGTCGGACATCGTCACGTCGAAGAACACCTCACCGCCGTCGGTGCGCACCTTCACGTCGACGGAGTTGGCCAGGTAGAAGCGGCGCTCGGTCTCGACGACGTGGGTGAAGAGGCCGACGACGTCGCGGTACTCCTTGTAGAGCTGCAGCTCCATCTCGGTCTCGTACTTCTCGAGGTCTTCCGAGCTCACGTGATCGCCGCTCCTGTCTGCTCGTGCTGCTCGTGCAGCTGGCGCTGTCCCTGCTGGCCCTGGCCGTCGGCCACCAGCGGCGGCAGCGACGCGTCGGTCATCTCATTCAACACCTCAAGCGCGGGGTCGTCTCCCACCCCGGGCAGACGCCACGAGCGCCGGTGCAGGTCACACGGCCCCACCCTGGTCAGGGCCTCGAGGTGCTCGGGTGCCGCGTAGCCCTTGTTGAGGTTCCAGCCGTACTCGGGGTGCACGTCGGCCAGGCCGACCATCATCGTGTCGCGCTCGACCTTGGCGAGCACGCTCGCGGCCGCGACGGACGAGCACTTGAGGTCGGCCTTGACCATCGTCGTCACCGGAGGCGTCGAGGGTCCCGTGGCGTCGCCGGCGAAGGCGAGCAGGCCGACCTCGCCCGGAGCCGTGAGCCAGTCGTGGTTGCCGTCGAGGATGACGAGGTCGGGCACGACGTCGATGGCGGCGAGGGCGCGGGTGCCCGCAAGGCGCAGCGCCGCCATGATGCCGATGGCGTCGATCTCGTCGGCCGACGCGTGCCCGACGGCGTAGGCGACGGCCCACCGCTGGATCCGCGGCACCAGGCCGACGCGGGCCTTCTCGGTGAGCAGCTTGGAGTCCTTGACCCCGGTGGGGGCGGTGCGGACGGTCTCGTCGATGACGACGACGCCGACGGTGACGGGCCCGGCGAGCGCGCCGCGCCCGACCTCGTCCATCCCGGCGAGGAGGCGGTGGCCGGATCGCTGCAGCGCACGCTCCACGCGGAGCGAGGGCTTCTTGGAGGGGGCGGGTCGGGGCATCTTCAGTCTGTCCGGGGGCGGAGCACGGTGGCGGGACGACGTCTGCGCGTCAGCGGGACGCCGTCGTCGCCCTGCTGGTGGGGGTCGGGTTCGTCGTCGCCTTCGGGGTGGCGCCGGAGGGCGCGGGTACCGACCCGAACGTCCGCTCGGGGACGCCGAGCCACGTCACGTGGTCGATGGGCCACACGATGAACAGTGCGCGTCCGACGATCCTGTCCATGGGCACCGAGCCGGTGGCGCCCGTCCCGTCGTCGTGCCAGCGGCTGTCGGAGGAGTCCGAGCGGTGGTCGCCCATGACCCAGATCTTGCCCGGCGGCACGACGATGTCGAACGCCTTGCCCTGGCTCGGGGCGTCGCCCGGCTTGACGTAGGACTCGGTGATCTCGACGCCGTTGACCTTGATCTTGCCGGTGCCGCCGTCGGCCTGGACGTGGTCGCCGGGTAGGCCGATGACCCGCTTGATGAGGTGGTTCTCGGCGTCCTCGGGCAGCAGGCCGACGAAGACCAGCGCGTCGTGGAACGGCCCGCCTACGGTGCTGTGCGCATTCTCGACCCCGGAGAGCCAGGGCGATGGCGTGCCCGGGTCCTCGAAGACGACGACGTCGCCGCGCTTGAGGTCGAAGGGGCCGGGCGTCAGCTTGCTGACGATGACGCGGTCGTCCTTGACGAGCGTGTTCTCCATCGAGCCGGACGGGATGTAGAAGGCCTGGAACAGCCAGGTCTTGACGATGAACGACAGGGCCATCGCGAGGACGACGACGATGACGATCTCCTTGATCCCCGCGAGCAGCGTCGCCCCGAAGCCGCGACGCGGCTCCTCGTCGTAGTCACCGTCGAGATAGTCCTCGTCGTCGCTGTCGTCAGCCGAACGCCCGCGCGTCGGGTCCTCGGAGCGTCCGGTGTACTGCGACATCACTCACCATTTCGTGGGACGGAGGCAATCTGGCCCTGCTCGACCGGGCCGAGCCGACCGAGCGGCCAGTATCGCACCCAGACCTTGCCGATGACGTCCTCCCCCGGCACCATGCCGCCGCCCGGATCGCCGAGGTGTGCCCGCGAGTCCGAGGACGACCCGCGGTTGTCGCCCATCACCCAGAACCGGTCGCGCGGGACCTGCACGTCGAAGGGCACGAGGCTCGGTTTCTGGCCCGGCGCGAGGTAGGGCTCGTCGATCGCGACGCCGTTGACCTCGAGGCGTCCGTCCGCGGCGCAACAGCGGACGCGGTCACCGGGCAGCCCGATGACCCGCTTGACGTAGTCCGTCGGCTGGCCCTTGCCGACGATGCTCTCGGCGGCCTCGACGAGCGTCTGCAGGAACCCCCGGTCGGGGACCCGCAGGCCGAAGGCCTGGGAGGCGTCGAAGACGATGATGTCGCCGCGCTCGAGGTGCTCGGGGGCGGTGGTGCGCGAGACGAGGAGGCGGTCGCCGACGAGGAGGGTGTCCTCCATCGACTCGCTCGGGATGCCGAACGGCGTCACGAGGAAGGCCCGCACGACGACGACGGCGAGCAGCAGGACGGCCGGGCCGATCATCCAGCGGTGCCGGCGCAGGGCGCTGCGCGACCGCGCCACTCCCGGGGACGACGAAGGCGCGGCGGGCCCCTGCTCCGGTGGGATGCCGGCTGTCATGCCGGCACGCCCGCGTGGGGACCCACCGCGCCTCGGGTGGTCAACCTGACGCCGTGCGTCAGTTCTTCGCGTCGGCCTTGGCCGGGACCGTTTCGCGCTTCTCGCGGATCTTGGCGGCCTTGCCGCGCAGACCGCGCAGGTAGTACAGCTTCGCGCGACGGACGTCACCGCGGGTGACCAGCTCGATCTTGTCGATGATCGGCGTGTGCAGCGGGAAGGTGCGCTCGACCCCGACACCGAAGGAGATCTTGCGGACGGTGAAGGTCTCGCCGACGCCACCGCCGTGACGACGGATGACGACACCCTGGAAGACCTGGATGCGCGAGCGGGTGCCCTCGACGACCTTGACGTGGACCTTCACGGTGTCGCCGGCGCGGAACTCCGGGACGTCGGTGCGCATCGAGGCGGCGTTGAGCTCGTCGAACGTGTGCATGGTTGGATCGCTTTCCTGGGTGCCACAGGCCACCCCTCGCAGGTCATGGTGCGCGTCGGCCGGGCCACGTGGGCCACCCGGCGGGACGGACCCGCGTGGTGGTGACCCGACTCCCCCTGTGGCAGGGGCCGTCATGTGCCGGACGCAAGGACCAAGTCTGCCAGAGCCACGCGCAGACCCGAAATCGGCGAGCGCCCCACCGGGCGGCGCGACCACGGCGGCGCCACCGGCCGCGTCACCGGCGGCGTCACCGGCCGTGTGTCCGGCGTCGTCGACGGTCACGTCCACGGTCACGTCCACGGTGCCGTCTACGGTGGCGCCGTGGACGTCTCCCCCGGCTGGTCCGTCGCCCTCGCCCTCGTCGTGCTGCTCACCGTGACCGTCGTGGCACAGCGAGCCGGCCGCATCCCCCTCGACCGCCAGGCGGTCGTCGCCGCCCTCCGCGCGGTCGTGCAGCTGTCGCTGGTCGCGCTCGTCATCACCGTCGTCGTCGGGTCGGTCTGGCTGTCGCTGCTCGCCGTCGGTGTCATGTTCGCGACCGCCGTGCTCACGACCGCCAGGCGCGTCGGCGCGTCGGCGTCCTGGCCCTGGGCCGCCGTGGCGATGGCCAGCGGGGTGCTGCCCGTCGTGTCGGTCATCGTCCTCAGCGGCACCGTGCCCTTCACGGGGATCGCGCTCATCCCGGTGGCCGGCATCGTCATCGGCAACACCATGACCGTGCACACGCTCGTGGGTCGGCGCGCCTTCGCGGCCCTGCGCGAGGAGCACGGGCAGTACGAGGCGGCGTTGTCGCTCGGCCTCACGTCCGCCCAGGCCATCGACGAGATCATCGCCCGGCGGGTGCCCGAGGGGATCGTCCCGAGCCTGGACCAGGTGCGCACGTCGGGCCTCGTCACGCTGCCGGGCGCCTTCATCGGCGTCATGCTCGGTGGCGGCAGCGCCATCCAGGCGGCGACCGCCCAGGTCCTCGTCCTCTTCGCGATCATGGCCACCCAGGCCATCACCGCGGGGGTCGAGGCCCGCTTCATCCGCGAGCGGCGCATCCTGCCCGACGACCTCCGGGGCGCCCTCGTCTCCTGAGGACGGACGCGTCAGCGACGCCGCTTGCGCAACCGCACGGCACCGGGCACGGCCGGCTGCGCCGACGTGTCGATGCGGTAGCCGGCCTTGCGATAGAGGCGCAGGTTGTCGGTGCTGCGCTCGCCCGTGTCGAGGGCGAACGTGTGGACGTCGGCCGGGGCCGTCGCCTCTGCGTGCTCGAGCAGCCGCCGGCCGAGCCCGTGGCCCTGGAGGTCCGGCGCCACGCACAGGCGGCCGACGAACCACTCGTCGCCGTGCCGCGACGTGCGCACCGAGCCGACGATCCGGCCGCCCTTGACGGCGACCCACGTGTCGTGGGCCTCGAGCGCGGCCCGGGCCTGCTCGAGGGTCTCGGTCAGCGCGGGGATCGCGAGGGTGTCGTTGGCGAGGGCCTCCTGCACCCAGCAGGCCCGGGTCAGGACGTGCAGCTCGGGGACGTCGGCCGGCGTCGCGAGCCGGATCTCGACCTCGCCCGCACCGTGCGAGGCGTGGAGCAGGTCCGGACGGCGTGCCGCAGTGCGCTCGAGCCGCTGCCGGTGGCGCCAGGCGGCGATGGCGGCGTGGTCGCCCGAGAGCAGGACGTCCGGCACGTCGCGGCCCTTCCACGTCCGGGGGCGGGTGTAGATCGGGTACTCGAGCAGGCCGTCCTCGTGGGACTCCTCGACGAGCGACTCGGCGTTGCCGATGACCCCGGGCAGGAGCCGCCCGACCGCCTCGACCATGGCGAGCACGGCGACCTCGCCGCCGTTGAGGACGTAGTCGCCGAGGCTGACGACCGAGACCTCGAGCCCGAGGTCCTCGCGAGCGTACTCGTAGACCCGTTCGTCGATGCCCTCGTAGCGCCCGCAGGCGAACGCCAGCCACGGCTCCTTCGCCAGCTCACGGGCGAGAGACTGCGAGAACGGGGTGCCGCCCGGGCCGGGGACGACGAGCCGGGGCCGTCCCGCGCTGCCGGCAGGCGCGGACGCGACGACGGCGTCGAGCGCCTCGGACCACGGCTGCGGCTTCATCACCATGCCGGCGCCGCCGCCGTACGGGGTGTCGTCGACGGTGCGGTGCCGGTCGTGCGCGTGGTCCCGCAGGTCGTGGACGCGCACGTCGAGCAGGCCGTCGGCGCGGGCCTTGCCGATGAGCGACAGGTCGAGCGCGGCGAGGTACTCGGGGAAGATCGAGACGACGTCGACGCGCAGGGCGGGGCCGGCACCGGGCGCGACGTCGGTCGGGGGCGCAGGGCTCACTCGCCCGCCTCGCGGTAGAGGTCGAAGAGGCCGGGCGGCGGGTCGACGACGACGTGGTCGGACTCGACCGTCGGCACGATGCGCCGCACGAACGGAACCCAGGCCGTGAACCCCTCGTCGAGGGCGAGGACGAGCCGGTCCTGGGCCGCGCCGATCTCCAGGCCGCTCACGGTGCCGAGGCGGGCACCGGCGGTGTCGCGCACCTCGAGCCCGACGAGATCCTCCTCGTAGAAGGCGTCCTCCTCGGCGGCCGCCTGCGGCTCGGGCAGCACGAGGCGCGTGCCGCGCAGGCCCTCGGCACCGACGCGGTCGGGCACCTCCTCGAAACGCAGCAACCAGATGCCGCGATGCACGCGGGTGCTCGCCACGGTCAGCCGGTGGGGGACGCCGGTTCCCGGCTCGGCCTCCGTCTCGATGACGGTGCCGACGGCGAACCGCGTCTCGGGGTCGTCGGTGTGCAGCTGGACGGTGACCTCTCCCCGCAGGCCGTGCGGTTTGCCGATGCGCGCGAGCACGACGTTCATGGCGCCGATCCTCTCAGGTTTGGCGGTGGCCCGGACGCCGCGAGGGGCGCCCCGGGAGGTCCCGGGACGCCCCTCGGCGTCGGTGGTGCGGCTGCGGCCGTCCTCGGACGGCTCAGCGGACGCGGTCGGTGTCGACGATGTCGACCCGGACGTTCCCGCCGCCCGCGAGCGCGCTGACGACGGTGCGCAGGGCGCTGGCGGTGCGTCCGGAGCGGCCGATGACGCGGCCGAGGTCGTCGGGGTGGACCCGGACCTCGAGCAGCTCGCCACGACGCAGCTCCTTGCGACGCACGACGACGTCCTCGTCGTGGTCGACGATGCCCTTGACGAGGTGCTCGAGCGCCTCCTCGAGCACGGTCACTCGCTCTTCTCGGCCTCGGCGGCCTCGGGAGCGGCCTCGGTGGCCTCGGTCGCCTCGGCCACCGGAGCGTCGGCCTTCTTGGCCGCCTTCTTCTTCGGGGTCGTGGCGCCGGAGGCACCCGCGTCGGAGCCCTTGCCGGCGGCGGCCACGGCGGCCTCGTAGAGGTCCTTCTTCGAGGGCTTCGGCTCGGCGGTCCGGACCTTGCCCTCCTCGACGACCTTGAGCAGGGCGGCGACGGCCTCGGTCGGCTGGGCGCCCTGGCTGAGCCAGTACTTCGCGCGCTCGGCGTCGATCTCGATGAGCGAGGGCTCCTCGGTGGGGTGGTACTTGCCGATCTCCTCGATCGCACGGCCGTCGCGCTTGGTGCGCGAGTCCATGACGACGACGCGGTAGAACGGTGCACGGATCTTGCCCATGCGCTTCAGTCGGATCTTGACTGCCACGGTCTGGTGGTCTCCTTCATCGTGAGCACGGCAAGACCGCCGCGGGATCGGCGGGGAGCCATGGCTCGGGTGTAGGCGTCCGGTCCAGCCGAGCTGCGGCCGGACGGGTACAGCCGTCCATTGTGCCAGACGCGGGACGGTGCTCCGAACCGTGTCTGCGCCCCGACCGCGCTCAGGCGAACGCGGCCCGCACGGCAAGGGCCTGCCGCACGACCTCACGACGCGGCACGTCGAAGGCCGCGTCGAGGACCGGGACGACCGACGGCGCGAAACCGCTGCGCGCCAGGCCCATCCGCACCTCCGGCCGCGTCGCGCGGCACTCGACGACACCACCGACCGGTGACGTACGCAGCAGCTCGAAGAGGATGGCGGTGGTTCGCGCGTCCTGCGTGACCGTCGCCCCCGTGGAGTCGGGCCCGGTGAGCGTCGACGCCGACAGCAGGGGCACCTCGAGCTCGGCCGCGAGGGCCGAGGCGAGGCCCTGGCCACCCTGCCCGGCGAACCCCGCGCCGCCGAGGACGACGCAGGCGAGGCGCCGCAGCCCGTGGGCCCGGTACGGCGGGGCGGGCCACTCCGAGGACAGCACGGTGTAGCGGTCGTGGTCGCGCCAGGCGCGTCGGCCGTCGACGCCGGGCAGGTGCAGGAAGTCGCGGGAGAACCCCTCGTGGACGAACCCGAGGGAGCGCACGAGCCCGGCCGAGCGGGTGTTGGCCGGCTGGATGTTGGCCTCGAGCCGGTGCAGGCCCAGGCCGTGCGGCTCGTCGGCGAAGGCGAGGCCGACGACGAGCTCGAGCCCTTCGGCGAACAGGCCCCGCCCGACGTAGGGGTCGTACGCGTCGTAGCCGACCGTGGCGCTGCGGAACGCGCCCCCGACGACGTTGGCGACGTTGACGCGTCCGACGAGCCCGTGGTCACCCCCGGGGTCGCGGGCCAGGACGAGGAACGTTCGGTAGGTCGGCGACTGGTTGTGCAGGACGATCGGGAAGTTCGTCGGGTCCGGCATCGCGAAGTCCGACAGCCGTCGCAGCGAGCGCGTCACGGCCTCGGCGTAGGCCGCCGTGTCGGACGGCCGGGGCGGGCGCACCTCGACGCGCTCGCCCGTGGCGCTCAGCGGCGGGTCGGCGGGCTCGGGCTCACGGGGCCCCTCAGCGGACAACGCGCCCCCGCAGGACGATGCCCGTCGGGTCCGCGAGCGCGCAGAGGTCCTCGCGCGGGTCACCGGCGACGACGAGCAGGTCGGCGTCCGCACCCTCCTCGAGGCCGGGCCGGCCCAGCCACCGTCGGGCCGACCACGTCCCCGCGGACAACGCCTCGACCCGGGTCAGGCCGGCCGTCGTCAGCTCGACCATCTCCTGGACCGCGAGGCCGTGGGGCAGGCTGCCACCGGCGTCGGTGCCGACGTAGATCGGCACCCCGGCCTCGTGGGCGGCGCCGACCGTGGCGTGCCGCCGCGCGTGCAGGTCGAGCATGTGCCGGTGGTAGCCGGGGAACTTCTCCCGCGCCGGCTCGGCGATCGCCGGGAAGGTCGCGATGTTGACGAGCGTCGGCACGATGGCGATGCCCTGGGCCGCGAAGGTGTCGATGGTGTCGTCCTGCAGGCCGGTGGCGTGCTCGACGCAGTCGATGCCGGCATCCGCGAGGTCGCGCAGCGACTGCTCGCCGAAGCAGTGCGCCGTGACGCGGACCCCTTCCTCGTGCGCGGTCGCGACGGCGGCGGCGGCCGCCTCCCGGGACCAGCTCGGCGCGAGGTCGCCGACGTCGCGGTCGATCCAGTCCCCGACGAGCTTGACCCAGCCGTCGCCGCGGTGGGCCTCGAGCCGGACGTAGCGCGTCAGCTCGTCCTCCTCGATCTCGTGCCCGAAGTTGCGCAGGTAGCGGCGCGTCCGCGCGATGTGTCGCCCGGCACGGATGATCTTGGGCAGGTCCGCACGGTCGTCCACCCACCGCGTGTCACCCGGCTGGCCGGCGTCGCGGATGAGGAGCGTGCCGGCGTCACGGTCGGTGATCGCCTGCTGCTCGGCGACCTCGCGGGGCACCTCGCCGTGCGGCCCGAGGCCCACGTGGCAGTGCGCGTCGACGATGCCCGGCACCACCCAGCCCTCGAGCGTCTGCACGTCCACGGTCGAGGCGGGGGCGGTGAAGGTGATGCGCCCGTCGACGACCCACAGCTGGTCGACCCTCTCCTCCGGTCCGACGAGCACGCGACCACGCACATGGAGCACCGGTGCTGTCATGG
>NZ_JBNDHY010000039.1:0-32550 GCF_056755315.1 Monashia sp. HAY1-2A | reverse complement strand
GGCCCATGCCGGCGTGCAGGGGGCCGGACGCCAGTGCGCCGAGCAGCCACAGGGCCGCGAGCCCCAGCGTCGCGACGTAGAAGAGTGGGTCGCCGGGCCTGATCCGCAGCGCCCAGGCCAGCACCCCGGTGCCGACGAGGAACGTCACCACGACGACGACCTGGCGGCGGCGGAGGACGTCGTCGGGGTCCCGGTGGTCGCGGTCGACCTTCCGGACCAGCGCCGCGTCGACGAACGCACGCAGCTCGGCGACGGGGCCCCGCATCTGTCGTCTCCTCAGCTCGTCCACCGGGTCACCGGCCGGCCCGCTCGTACCGGTGCACCGTGTCCGTGCGCTCCTCGTCGTGGTCGACGATCGGCTCGGGGTGCCCGGGGTGAGCGGCGCAGATGGCGTACCCCCTGCCGGCGCGTCGCGGACGGCTGCACCGCCGGGACCCACGGGCGAGCGGGTACGTCCCGGTCGACCGAGTTTTCCTGACGACGTTGTCCATCCTTCGTCCGCGCCGTATGGTGACTGTCGAAGGTGTGTCAAAGGTTGGAGCGGGCATGGACATCGAACGGACGGTGACGGCGGGCCGTCCGGTCCACGCGGTGTACGCCCGGGACCTTCGGGACGACCGGCAGCACGCCGAGAAGGGCGTGCGCCCGGCCCTCGAGCGACTGGAGTAGGCCCGATCGTGTACACCATCAAACGAGCCGCCGAGCTCACCGGGATCAGCGTCGCGACGCTGCGCGCCTGGGAGCGTCGCTACGGCGTCGTCTCGCCGAAGCGTTCCGACGGCGGGTACCGGCTCTACGGTCCCGACGACGTCCGCGCCCTCGCCATCATGAACTCCCTCGTCACCGACGGCTGGTCCGCACGGGAGGCCGCCGCCGAGACGCTCCGGCGCCTCGCGCCGCCCGACCCGGGTGACCGCAGCGGCCGCACGGCGCGGGTGTCCCCGATCCGGGCCGCCGGGTGGCGCGGCGGCCACCTGCAGTCCGAGGACGCCGACGCCTTCCTCCGCGCCGCCGAGCGCCTCGACGCCGCGTCCGCGACGGCCGTCCTCGACGCCCGCTTCGCGCTCGGCACCTTCGAGCACGTCATCGACGACTGGCTCATGCCGACCCTGCGCCTCGTCGGCGAGGCCTGGGCGCAGGGACGGCTCACCGTCGCCGGCGAGCACCTCGTCTCCTACGCCGTGCAGCGTCGGCTCGCCGCCGCGTACGAGGCTGCGTCCGGACGCGTCGACGGCCCGGGGCTGCTCATCGGGCTGCCGACCGGGGCCCGGCACGAGCTCGGGCTGCTGGCGTTCGCCGTCGCCGCCCGCCGAGCCGGGTTCGCCACCGCCTATGTCGGCGCGGACCTCCCGGTCGAGGAGTGGGTCCGCGCCGTCGAGCTGCGCCACGCGGCCGGGGTCGTCATGGCCGTCCCCCGCGCCGACGACATCAGTGCCGCGCGGACCATCGTCGACGCCATCCACGCCCGGCACCCCGAGGTCGTCATCGGCCTGGGCGGCAGCGAGCAGGGGGCCGTCGAGGACGGCGTCGTGCACCTCGGCCACTCGATCACGATGGCCGTCGGCGAGATGAGCCGGCGCCTGCGCATCTCCGCCTGATGCGCGTCCTGCTCCTCGGGGGCACGGGTGAGGCCCGCGCCCTCGCGGCCTCGCTCGTGGCCGAGGGCGTCGACGTCGAGTCGAGCCTCGCCGGGCGGGTGAGCCGACCCGCGCTCCCCGTCGGCCCGGTGCGCACCGGAGGGTTCGGTGGCGTCGCCGGGCTCGTGGCCTACCTCGGGGCCCACGGGTTCGACGCCGTCGTCGACGCGACGCACCCCTTCGCCGCCGGCATCAGCGACAACGCCGCGTCGGCGTGCCGCGCGACCGGCGTCCCCCTCCTGCGGCTGCAGCGCACCGGATGGGCGGCGCGGCCTGGCGCCGACGCGTACACGTGGGTCGACACCGTCGCTGCCGCCCGGGACGCCGCCGAGTCGCTCGGTACACGTCCGTTCGTCACGACGGGGCGCCAGCAGCTCGACGTGTTCGCGCGCTGGGACGACCGCCCGGTCCTCGCCCGGGTCGTCGACCCGCCGGAGTGGCAGGTGCCGGCGACGTGGGAGGTCCTCCTCGCACGCGGGCCGTTCACCGTCGAGGCCGAGAGCCGGCTCATGACGTCGCGACGCGTCGACGTCCTGCTCACCAAGGACTCGGGCGGTCCGCTCACCGAGGCCAAGCTCGACGCGGCGGCCTCGCTGCACGTCCCCGTCGTCGTCGTCCGTCGCCCCCGCGTGCCCGACGGGGTCGACGTCGTCGACGACGTCGAGGCCGCGCTGCGCTGGGTGGCGGGCGTGTCGGTCCCACGCAACCGCGAGGGGAGCACCGCGCCGGTACGTTCGGACGCGTGACGGCGGGCCACCGGCAGGAGCGGGCCACGTGGGAGCAGCTGCTCCCCGGCCTCGCCGTGCTGCGCCGGTACGAGCGGCGCTGGCTGCGCGGCGACGTGCTCGGCGGCATCACCGTCGCCGCCTACCTCGTGCCCCAGGTGCTGGCCTACGCGGAGGTCGCCGGGCTCCCGGCCGTGACGGGGCTGTGGGCCGTCGGGCCGGGGCTGCTCGTCTACGCCGTGCTCGGCTCGTCGCGGCAGCTGTCCGTCGGACCCGAGTCGACGACGGCTCTCATGACCGCCGCCGGCATCGGGGGCCTCGTCACCGCGGCCGGCGGCATGGCGGCGCGCGAGGAGGCAGCCGCGCTGCTGGCCGTCGCCGTCGGCGTCCTGTGCCTCGTCGGCCGGCTGGTGCGGCTGGGGTTCCTGTCCGAGCTCCTCTCCAAGCCGGTGCTCGTCGGATACATGGCCGGCATCGCGGCGCTCATGGTCGTCAGCCAGGTCGGCAAGGTGACCGGCCTGCACGTCGTCGGCGCGTCGTTCACCCAGGAGCTGGGCTACGTGGCGACGCACCTCGCCGACGTCCACGTGCCGACGCTGCTGCTCGCCGGCGGCGTCCTCGCCGCGCTCCTCGCCTTCCGCCGGCTGCGCCCGCAGTGGCCGGGGCCGCTCATCGCCATGCTCGCGGCGACCGTGCTCGTGCTCTCGCTCGGGCTGCGCGACCGGTTCGGCATCCAGGTGGTCGGTCCGGTACCCGAGGGCCTGCCGGGCGTGCGGCTGCCCCGCGTGGGCGAGGTCGACGTGTGGACGCTGCTGCCGGTCGCCCTCGGGGTCGCCGTCGTGGCCTACTCCGACAACGTCCTCACCGGGCGGGCGTTCGGGGCGCGGCACCGTGAGTCGGTCGACAGCAACCAGGAGTTCCTCGCGCTCGGGGGTGCCAACCTCGCGGCAGGGCTGCTGCACGGGTTCCCGGTCAGCTCGAGCGGCAGCCGCACCGTCATCGCCGACGCCATGGGCGCCCGCACCCAGCTGCACTCGCTCGTCTCGCTCGTCATCGTCGTCGGGACCCTGCTCTTCCTCGGCCCCGTCATCGGCGCCTTCCCCCTCGCGGCGCTGGGCGGCGTGGTCGTCTTCGCGGCCATCCGCCTCGTCGACGTCTCCGAGCTGCGGCGCCTCGCCGGCTTCCGTCGCAGCGAGCTCGTCCTCGCCGTGTCGACGACGGCGGCGGTGCTGCTCTTCGGCGTGCTGCCCGGTATCGGGGCCGCGGTCGCGCTGTCGGTCCTCGACCTGCTCCGCCGCATCGTCCACCCGCACGACGGCGTCCTCGGCTACGTGCCGGACTACGCCGGCATGCACGACATCGACGACCACCCCGACGCCGTCCAGGTGCCGGGGCTCGTCGTCTACCGCTACGACTCACCCCTGTTCTTCGCCAACGCCGACGACTTCGTGCGCCGGGCCCTCGCGGTCGTCGACGAGGCGCAGGCGCGGGGGCGGGTGGAGTGGTTCCTCCTCAACGCCGAGGCCAACACCGAGATCGACCTGACCGCAGTCGACGCCCTCGACCTGCTGCGGGAGCGGTTGCAGGACAGGGGAGTCCGGTTCGCCATGGCCCGAGTCAAGGAGGACCTCCGTGCCTCGCTCGTCGCAGCCGGGTTCGTCGACCGCATCGGCGGGGATGCCGTCTACCCGACGCTGCCCACGGCCGTGGCCGCCTACGTCGCGGCCTACACCGCCGAGCACGGCGCCCCGCCGCCGGGGCTGCGGATCCCGCCGGTCCCGCCTCAGCCCGAGCCGGGCTGACAGCGTCGCGCGGTGGGTGCGGGGCCGGCGCCCCCGAGGACGACGGCGACGAGCGCGGCCACGGCGAGCGAGCCGGCCGAGACGCATCGGGCGAGGCGCACCGCCGGGGCGATGTCGCCCACGGACGCGGCCGGGCCCGTGCCGAGCGTGCCCCGGTCCTCGACGCGTCCGCCGTAGCTGTTGGACCCGCCGAGCCGCACCCCGAGGACGCCCGCGAACGCCGCCTCGACGACGCCCCCGTTGGGGCTCGGGTGCGCCGGTGCGTCGCGCCGCACCGCGGCCCACCCGGCTGCCGCTCGGGGGCGGGTCGGGGCGGCCGCCAGCGTCAGCGCGCCGGCCACGCGTGCCGGCACCCAGTTGACGACGTCGTCGAGCCTGGCTGCGCCCCAACCGAACTGGAGGTACCGCGGTGAACGGTGCCCGACCATCGCATCGAGCGTGTTGACGGCCCGGTAGCCGAGCAGGCCCGGGACGCCGAGGAGGCCGCCCCAGAGCAGCGGCGCCACGACCGCGTCCGACGTGTTCTCGGCCAGCGACTCCACGCACGCGCGGGCCACGCCGTCGGGGTCGAGGGCCGACGCGTCGCGTCCGACGAGGTTGCGCACCTGGACCCGGGCGCCGGCCAGGTCGCCGGCGGTCAGCTGTCGCTCGATCGTCGTGGCCTCGCGGACGAGCGAGCGCCCACCCAGGACCGCCCAGGTCGCTGCCGCCGTGGCGAGGGTGTGCGCGAGCGGGTGTCGCCGGCCCACCCGTTCGAGCACGGCGCCCAGGGTCACCGTCGCACCGACGAGCACCCCGACGTGGGCGACCCCGTTGCGGCGTCGGGGTGCGTACGTGCGCGCCTCGAGCGCGGTTGCGGCAGAGCCGAACCCTGCCACCGGATGCCAGCGGTGCGGGTCACCGAGCGCCTGGTCCGCGAGCCATCCGAGGGCGAGCCCGAGGGCCCGCGCCACCGACCGTCTCACTGCGGCGCGAGCACGTCGAGTGCGGCGACGGCCCCGATGACGGCGACGGCAGGGGCGCCGATCCCGGCCTCCCGCACCGCCGTGTCGATCGCCGTGAGCGGCGCCCGCACCGAGCGCATGCTCGGCAGTCCGGCGTCGGCCACGACGGCCGCCGGCGTGTCGGCGGGCAGGCCCTCGCGGACCAGCGCCTCCGCGATCGCGCCGAGCGTCGCGACACCCATGAGGACGACGATCGTCGTGTTGCTGCGGGCGATCGCGCCCCACTCGAGGGTGCTGCGCGGGTCGCCCGGAGCCACGTGGCCGCTGACGACGGTGAACCCCTGGACGAGCGTCCGGTGGGTCACGGGGATGCCGGCGAGGGCGGGGGCGGCGATGCTCGAGGACACACCGGGCACGACGCGCACCGGCACGCCGGCCGCCGCGCAGGCCTCGGCCTCCTCGCCACCCCGGCCGAAGACGAAGTTGTCACCACCCTTGAGCCGCACCACGTCCCGGCCGTCCAGCGCGTGCTCGACGATGACGTCGTTGATCCGCTCCTGCGGGGTGAAGGCGCCACGGGGGATCTTGCCGACGTCGACGAGCACGGCGTCCGGCCGCGCGTGGCGCAGGGCGTCCAGGGGCGCGAGCCGGTCGTGGACGACGACGTCCGCCGAGCGCACGGCCTCGAGGCCGGCGACGGTGAGCAGCCCGGGGTCTCCGAGTCCACCTCCGACGAGGGTGACGGTGCCGACGGGCCGGACCCCGCTGACGGCGTCGGTGTGGCCGTGGGCGGGGGTCGCGCGGGCACGGACGACGACGTCGAAGGAGTCCGGGTCGGCGGAGGGGTCGTGGGAGACGAGGCCGCGCTCGACGAGGTCGCGCAGCGTCGCGCCGAGCGCCTCCGCCGCTGCGGCGACCGTCACGCCGGCTCCCTCGCGCAGCAGGGCCGACACGGTCGCGGCGGTGGTGCGCTCGACGCCCTCGAGGAGCACCCGGCGGCCGCGGAACATCGACTCAGGCGACATGACGGCTCCTCAGGTCGGTCAGGGCCGCCACGAACGCGCGCGAGGTCGCGGCGTCGCGGACGGCGACGCGGATCCACGCCGGGCCCAGCCCCGGGAAGGTCTCGCCGCGACGCACCGCGAAGCCGCGTGCCGCGAGGGCCTCTCGGACCGAACCCGGCCCGAGCGGCGACGTGTCGACGAGGACGAACGGGGTCGCCGGGCTCCCGGCGACGGCGAAGCCCGCCGAGCCCAGCTCGGCGAGCAGCACGGCGCGGTCACGGCCGAAGGCGAGGGCGGCGGCCTGGGCCTCGGACGCGGCCCGTTCCGACGCGCAGGCGACGGTGGCGGCGAGGGCCGGGGTCGAGACCGACCACGGCGGTTGCACGGCGCGGAGGCGGTCGACGAGCGCGGGGTCGCCGACGACGTAGCCGGCCCGCAGTCCGGCCAGGCCCCACGTCTTCGTCAGCGAGCGGAGCACGAGCACGCCCTCCAGGACGCCGTCGTGCGGTCCCTCACCGAGCACGGAGGCGTTCTCGCCCGGCACCGCGTCCATGAAGGCCTCGTCGACGACGAGGACCCGGCCGGGCGCGCGCAGCGCGAGGACGTCGTCGCGGGGGTGCAGCACGCCGGTGGGGTTGGTCGGGTTGCCGATGACGACGAGGTCGGCGTCGGCTCCCGGACCATCGGGACGGTAGGCCGCCGGGTCGAGCCGGAATCCGTCGTCGGCGGTGAGCACATGCCGGTGCACGTCCCGTCCGGCCGCCCGCAACGCCGCTTCGGGCTCGGTGAACTGCGGGTGGACCACCGACGGGCGGCGCGCGCCGAGGGCCCGGGCGACGAGGGTGAACGCCTCGGCGCCCCCGGCCGTCGGCAGCACGGCCTCGGTCGGCGCGCCGTGCCGTGCGGCCAGGGCCTCGGTCGCCGCGGTCGCGTCCGGGTACCGGCCGAGGTCCGCGAGCGACCGCGCCACGACGTCGGCGAGCCAGGGCGGTGGCGCAGGCAGGCGCACGTTGACGGCCAGGTCGACGAGGCCGGGAGCGACGTCGCGGTCGCCGTGGTGGTGCAGGTCGACGCTCACGTCCGGCTCCTCGCCGATGACGACGCCGGTGCCGGCGTCCGCCGCGTCGCGTACTCGTGCACGGACGAGGCGAACTGCGCCGCCAGAGAAGGGTGCCCGGCCCAGTGCGTGTGCAGGTACGACGCGTGCAGCGTCGCCCGGCCGGTGCCGGCCGGGTCCAGGGCGAACCCCTCGGGCTGGCCGTCCACGAGCCAGGCAGCGTCGCCGGTGGGCCCCTCGACGGACACGGTGGTGCGGTGGAACTCGTGGCCCGTGACGCGCCGTCCGGGCTCGGCGGCGACGGATGCCGTCGACGCCACCGCGGACCGGTAGCCCATCGTCAGCCGGGGCCCCATGGCCGCGACGGCGGGCAGGACCCCGGCCATCCGTTCGCCGTCGAGGCTCTCGCAGAGGTAGAGCAGGCCGGCGCACTCGGCGACGGTGGGCAGTCCCGCGCGGACGGCCTCGCGCACCTCACCGAGCAGCGACGAGTTGGCGGCCAGGGCCTGAGCATGCACCTCGGGGAAGCCGCCGCCGAGGTGCAGCCCGGCGGTGCCCGCTGGGAGCGACGCGTCGCGGGTCGGGTCCACGACGACCGGGTCGAGCCCGGCCGCGCGCATCAGCTCCTCGGTCTCGGCGTAGCGGAAGGTGAAGGCCCGTCCGCCCGCCACCGCGACGACCGGGCGGGGGCCGCCCTCCGACGGGCGGCGGTCGACGAGCTCGCCCGAGGCCGAGGCGATCTCCGCGGTCGGATCCCACGGTGTCCCCGACAGGTCCGGCGCCGACCCGGCGATGGACAGGACCGCGTCGAGGTCGACGTGCGCCGCCACGCGCTCGGCGAGCCGCTCGACCGATGCGTCCGCCTCGTCGCGCTCGGCGGCGGGCACGAGACCGAGGTGGCGCGAGGGCGCCTCGATCCCGGCGTCGCGGGGCAGCACGCCGAGGACGGTGACCCCCGAGGTCTCGACGGCCGACCACACCTCGCGCAGGTGCCGGCCCGACGCCGCCTTGTTGAGGACGACGCCGGCCACCCGGATGCGGGGGTCGAAGGTGGCGAGGCCGTGCACGACCGCGGCGGCCGTGCGCGTCGTGTTGGACACGTCGACGACGAGCACGACGGGCGAGTGCGTCAGGGCCGCGACGTGCGCCGTCGAGGCGAACCCCTCGGTGCCGAGCCGGCCGTCGAACAGGCCCATGACGCCCTCGACGACAGCGACGTCGGCACCCCGGGCACCGTGCAGCAGCAGCGGCTCGACGCGGTGCTCGCCGCAGAGGAACGGGTCGAGGTTGCGGCCGGGGCGACCGGTGGCGACCTCGTGGTAGCCCGGGTCGATGTAGTCGGGCCCCACCTTGAACCCGGCGACCTCGAGACGCCGGCCGCGCACGGCAGCCATGAGGCCCGTGGCGACGGTCGTCTTGCCGTGGCCGGACCCGGGCGCCGCGACGACGAGCCGCGGCAGCCGCGTCGCGGCCACGGCGTCGTCGGCGGAGCGCATCCGGCCGAAGGCGACGTCGAGGGCCGAGTCGAGGCCGCTCACCACTCGATGCCTCTCTGGCCCTTCTGGCCCTCGTCGAACGGGTGCTTGACCTTGGTCATCTCGGTGACGAGGTCGGCGAGCTCGATGAGCGGCTCGGGACAGCGTCGCCCCGTGATGACGACGTGCTGGTGCCCGGGCCGGTCGGCCAGGGTCCGCACGACGTCCTCGACATCGACCCAGCCCCAGGTCATCGGGTAGGTGAACTCGTCGAGGACGTAGAGCCCGTGGGTCTGGGCCGCGAGCCGGCGCTTGACTTCCTCCCAGCCCTCGCGGGCCGCGGCGGCATGGTCGTCGTCGGTGCCCTCCTTGCGGCTCCATGACCACCCGCTGCCCATCTTGTGCCACTCCATCGGGCCGCCGACCCCCGCGTCGCGGTGCAGCTGCCCGAGCGTCTCCACGGCGGTCTGCTCGCCGATGCGCCACTTGGCGCTCTTGACGAACTGGAACACCCCGACCGACCAGCCCTGGTTCCAGCCGCGCAGCGCCAGGCCGAAGGCGGCGGTCGACTTGCCCTTGCCGTCACCGGTGTGGACGACGACGAGCGGCCGGTTGCGGCGCTGGCGCGTCGTCAGGCCGTCGTCGGGAACGGTCGTGGGCTGTCCGCGCATCAGGCGGCCCTCCTCGGCTGGGTGGTGGTGCGAGCGGCGTCCACGATGGTCTGCGCGGCGACGTCGCCGACGGGAAGGTGCTGGGCCCCGAGGTCGGTGGCGAGCCGGGCGGCGAGGCCGAGCCGCATCCGCCCCGTCTCGCAGTCGACGACGACGGCCTCGACGCCCTCGTGGTGCAGCTGGCGGGCCACCCGGCTCGCGCGCGCGACCGCGTCGGGCCCGGCCGTCGCGCGTCCGTCGGTGACGACGACGAGCAGCGGGCGCCGGCTCGGGTCGCGCAGGCGTTCGACGCGGAGGGTCTCGTAGGCGGCGAGCAGGCCCTCGGCGAGGGGTGTCCGGCCGCCGAAGGGCAGGTCGCGAAGGCGCGCGGCGGCGACGTCGACCGACCCGGTGGGCGGCAGGACGAGCTCGGCGGCCCGGTCCCGGAAGGTGACGAGACCGACCTTGTCGCGCCGCTGGTAGGCGTCGAGCAGCAGCGACAGCACGGCCGAGGTCACGGCCTCGAGCCGACGCCGGGCGGCCATCGAGCCGGACGCGTCGACGCACAGGAGCACGAGGTTGGACTCGCGGCCCTGGAGCACGGCACGACGCAGGTGGGACGGGCTGACGCGCAGCCGCCGGGGCCGTTCGCCGGGGCTCCCGTCGTCCTTCGGCGTGCGGGCGGCGGCGGCCGCCCGGACCGTCGCGGGCAGGTGCAGCGGGCCGACGGGGGCGGTCGTCTCACGGACGCGTCGACCCGTCGTCGTGACGGCCGCGGACCGCCGGCCGGCGGCGCCGTGCCCGAGGCCGCGCGCCGTCAGCAGCCGGGCACGCGGCGTCTCGTCGGGGACCGACGCGGACCGGGCGGACGCCGTCGCGCCGGCCCGGGGCCGGCGTCGTGCTCGTCCGCGTCGGCGGGACTCGGCGCTCCCGCGTCGTCGGCGTGGGTGCCGTCGTGTTCAGGGTCGTCCGCCTGCACGTCGTCCGTGGAGGCTGGGCCCGGGGGGCACGGGGGCACCTGGTCCGCAGGTCCGTGGTCCGAGGCCGCGTCGTCCGCCGGGGCGCCCTCGCCGTCGGTCGGGCCGTCACCGGTCGGGCCGTCACCGGGACCCTCCGGCTGCGGCTCCGGGTCGGGCTCGGGGTCGTCGTCACCGAGGAGCCGGTCGAGGAGGTCCTCGTCGATGCCGGGGGCGTCGAACGGGTTGCGGCGTCGGCGGTGGGGCAACGCCAGCCGGGCGGCCGCCCGGACGTCGGCGCGGGTGACGACGGTGCGCCCGCTCCAGGCGGCGTGGGCGACGGCCGCGCGGGCCGTGACGATGTCGGCTCGCAGCCCGTCGACCTCGAAGCCGGCGCACACCTCGGCGATCCGCGTGAGCACCGTGTCGGGCAGCACCACGTGTCGGACACGCTCCCGGGCGGCGGCGATGCGCCCCCGGAGGCCCTCCTGCTCGGCCTCCCAGCGGTGCGCGAACCCCGACGGGTCGGCGTCGAAGGCCATCCGGCGCCGCACCACCTCGGCCCGAAGGGCGGGCTCGCGCGGGGCGGCGACCTCGACGGTGAGCCCGAACCGGTCGAGCAGCTGCGGGCGCAGCTCGCCCTCCTCGGGGTTCATCGTGCCGACGAGGACGATGCGGGCCGCGTGGGAGACCGAGACACCGTCGCGCTCGACCGTCGTCCGGCCCATCGCGGCGGCGTCGAGGAGCAGGTCGACGAGGTGGTCGTGCAGGAGGTTGACCTCGTCGACGTAGAGGATGCCGCGATGCGCCGCGGCGAGCAGCCCCGGCTGGTAGGCGGCCTCACCCCGGCCGAGGGCGCGTTCGAGGTCGAGGGAGCCGACGACGCGGTCCTCGGTGGCCCCGATCGGCAGCTCGACGAGCCGGGCGCGACGCGTCTCGGCGTGGCCGCCGGTGGCGTCGGTGCCGCTCGGGTCCGCGGCGGCGTGCGGGCCGTCCGGGCAGCCGGGGTCGGGGTCGGCGGGGTCGCAGCCGAACCGGCAGCCCGCGACGACGTGCAGCGCGGGGAGCACCGCCGCGAGGCCACGGACCATCGTCGACTTGGCGGTGCCCTTCTCGCCACGCACGAGGACACCGCCCACCTCGGGCGACACCGCCGTGAGCACGAGGGCGAGGGCCAGGTCGTCGGAGCCGACGACGGCCGAGAACGGGAACGTGGTGGCGGTGGGGACCGGTGCGGTCCCGCGGGCCGCGACGGGGGCGAGCGTCGCGGGGTCGGTCGAGCCGTCGTGCATGCGTGGCCTCCTGCGGGTGCCTCGCCCGCGTGGTCGTCCGGACCGGCCCGGCCGGGCACGGTCGGCGACGGATGACGTCCTGGCTCCCCCGCAGGCGGGGTTCACAGTGGCGGGACCGCTCCGGACTCTCACCGGATTCCTCGCCCGTCGCCACCGCGCAGTCTGCCAGAACGCCGACCCGGCGAGGCCCCGAGCCCGCTCGGTGATCGCCCGGTCCCTCACGCTCTGCCCCGGGAACCGGGGCAGCTGGGAGGTGCGATGGTGCTCATGCCGGGTCCCTCACGCTCTGCCCCGGGAACCGGGGCAGTGCGTGAGGGAAAGGCGCTGGGTGCTCGGGGGCCCGGCACCGGAGGCCGACGCGGTCAGGCGGTGCGGGGCAGCGCGCCGTCGAGCGTCGCGTCGGTCTCGAGGGTGGCGTCGGTCCTGAGCGCCGCGACGATCGAGCGCCACAGCTGCCCGGCCGACACGCCGGAGAGGAACTGGCCCTCGGCATCCGCCTCGACCCTCAGGAGTCCGGCCGGGGTGTCGAGCCAGGCCAGACGTCGGGTGGTCGTCGTGGTCCCGACGGCCTGGGCGACGTCGATGCCGCACGCCTGCCACCGGCCCGAGCGCAGCGAGGCCGCGACGACCGGCCACGCGAAGGCGGCGCCGACCAGACCCTCGGCGGCGTCGGCACGGCTGCGTGCCTCGCGGGTCAGGAGCGCATCGAGCAGGTCCGGGTGGGCGCGTCCGCCGCGCCCCTCGAGACGAGGGCGCGGCTGGAGGTCCGTGAGGCGCACCACGGTCGCCGCGACGAAGTCCTCGTCGACCTCGAGAAAGTCGTGCGTCCCGTCGCCCCGGTCCACGAGCAGGGCCGAGACGCTCCCGAGCCACCCCTCGTGCAGCCACGTCCCGTCCGGCGTCGACACCTCGACCTGCAGGCGGGCCCGTGGCTCCTCCACGGTGCCGAGGCCGGCCCGGACGAGTGGGTGCGCCCGACCCCCGACGGCGACCCCGGAGGCGACGAACGGCACGCCTCCGGCCGGGTCGCCGGGCGAGGCGTCGGTGCTGCGGCCGGGCCCCAGGTGGTCGACGAGGGCGAAGAACGTGTCCGTGTCGGCGCGGAGCCGCGCCGTCGACGCGTCGAACTCGAGGGTGCCGGTGGGGCCCGCTGGGTGGTGGTCGTACGTGTGCATGCTCGTGCCTGCCCTCTTCCCCCGGGGGACTGCTCCCCGTGCGATGCCTCGCCCCCGTCGAGTGCCGTGCGAAGCAATGATGGGGCACATCGACCTCGCGTGGACGGTTACGGGCGTCGATGGTGCGCAGGACGACCGACTCCGTGCGGGGCCCTCGATCGGCGCTAGGGTCGCGGGCGTGATCGAGGTGGTCGGGGTAGGTGCGTCCGGGCTCTCGTCGCTCGATGCCGGTGCGCGCCGGGTCGTCGACGAGGCCGACGTCGTCGTCGGTGGGGTGCGGCACCTGGAGATGCTGCCGACACCGTCGGCCGGTTCCTCCGCGCGGTCCCGGGTCGAGCTCGTCCCGTGGCCCTCGCCCCTGTTGCCGGGCCTGCGCGAGGTGCTCGACCGCGTGGCGGGCAGCCGCGTCGTCGTGCTGGCGAGCGGGGACCCGCTCGTGTCCGGCATCGGGTCCACCCTCGTGGCTGCGCTCGGCACCGACGCCGTCCGGATCCACCCGGGTGTGTCCTCGGTGGCCCTCGCGCGCGCCCGGATGGGCTGGTCCGGCGAGGAGTCGGACGTCGTGACGCTCGTCGGTCGCGACGTCGACCGCCTGCGCCGCGACGTCGGGCCCGGACGCCGGCTCGTCGTGCTGACGAGCGGCGTCGACGCACCGGAACGGGTCTGCGCCCTGCTCGCCGACGAGGGGTATGCGTCGAGCCGGGTGACGGTGCTGGGACACCTCGGCGCCGACGAGGAGACGCGGGCCGACGGCGTCGCCGGCAGCTGGACCGCCGGGCCTGCGCCCGCGCTCCACCTCGTCTGCGTCGAGTGCGTGCCGGACGCCGGGTCGCGGCCCCGCTCCCTCGCGCCGGGGCTGCCCGACGACGCCTTCGAGCACGACGGTCAGCTGACCAAGCGCGTCGTCCGTGCGGCGGCGCTCGCCCATCTCGCGCCCCAGCCCGGCGACGTGCTCTGGGACCTCGGCGCCGGCGCCGGCTCCGTCGGCATCGAGTTCGCCCGCCAGCACCCGCGCAACCACGTCGTCGCCGTCGAGCGGGACCCGGTCCGCGCGGCCCGGGTGCGCGCCAACGCCAGGCGCCTCGGGGTCCCCGGCCTCGAGGTCGTCGAGGCGGACTCGGCCGAGGTCGTCGGCCACCTCCCGCGACCGGACGCCGTCTTCGTCGGTGGTGGCGCGACGGCCCGCGTCGTCGACGACGCGTGGGCCGCCCTCGCACCCGGGGGTCGCATCGTCGTCCACGGCGTCACGGTGGAGACGGAGCTGCTCCTGCACGATGCCCGGGCCCGCCTCGGCGGGGCGCTGACCCGCATCGCCGTCGAGGACCTCGAACCGCTCGGGTCGCTCACGGGTTGGAAGCCCGCCCGCGCCGTCGTCCAGTGGTCCGCCACGAAACCCACGGAGCCCACGGAGCCCCCGGAGCCCCCGGTGCCCCCGAAGCCCACGGAGGAACCCGCATGACCGTCCACTTCATCGGTGCGGGTCCCGGTGCCGCGGACCTGCTCACCCTGCGGGCAACGCGTCTCATGCAGCGGTCGGCCGTGTGCCTCTACGCCGGCACCTACATCGGCGCGGAGGTCCTGTCCCACTGCCCGGACGACGCGACGCTCGTCGACACCCAGCACCTGTCCCTCGACGAGATCGTGGGGCACTGCGTCGAGGCCCACGCCGCCGGCCACGACGTCGCGCGACTCTGCTCCGGGGACCCGTCGATCTACTCGGCCGTGGCCGAGCAGACCCGCCGCCTGGACCGGGCGGGGGTGCCCTGGGACGTCACGCCCGGGGTCCCTGCGTATGCCGCGGCGGCCGCCCTCGTCGGCCGCGAGCTGACCGTGCCGGAGGTGGCACAGTCCGTCGTCCTGACCCGCGCGCACCGCGACTCGACGGCGATGCCCGCGACCGAGGCGCTCGCCACCTTCGCCGGCACGAGGGCCACGCTCGTGCTGCACCTCGCGATCCGGCACGTCCGTCGCATCGCCGCAGAGCTCGTCGGGGACTACGGGTCGGGCTGCCCCGTCGTCGTCGTCGCGAACGCCGAGCAGCCGGACCAGCTCGTCCTGAGTGGCACCCTGGCCGACATCGCCGACTCGGTCGAGGAGGCGGGCCTGCGTCAGGCCGCCGTCATCCTCGTCGGGCACGCCCTCGGCGCCCGCGAGACCGACGACTTCGTCGACTCCCACCTCTACGGAACGCGAATCACCGGTCCACAGTAGGTCTCTCGCCGGAGTGCTGCCTCGCGACATCTCGTGAACGCGGCGGCGATGGCGTCGACGGGCGTCGTGTGTCAGGATGCGACTGCCGCAGTGCACGGGAAGTCGGTGTGACTCCGACGTGGTCCTCGCCACTGTGACCAGGGAGCAAGTCCCCACCACCGCCACTGACGACCGCAGGTTGACGCCGGGTCGCCGGGAAGGCTGGGGAGGAGCGTCGATCTGGAAGCCAGGAGACCGGCTGCGGCGTGATCTGTCCACGAGGCATGGAAGAAAGGGTCCCTCGACCATGGCCACTGCTGCCGTCCTGTCCGCCACCACCCGCGTCCGCGTTCCCGCGTGGGCGTGGGCCCTGCTCGCGTTCGCCGTCTTCACGCTGTACTTCCTCGTGCAGGAGAACGGCGCGATCCTCAGCTCGACGAACGCCCAGATGCTGCACGAGCTCACGCACGACGCTCGCCACGCCCTCGGCGTCCCCTGCCACTGACGTGGGGGTGTCCTTCGGCTCCGTGCTGCGGCGCGGGGTCCTGGCCGGCGTGTGCGCGGGCCTCGCCTCGGCTGCCGTGATCTGGCTCGTCGTCGAGCCGGTCATCCGCCGCGCGCTCGCCATCGAGGAGGCGCGCGGCGAACACGCCCACGGCGGAGGGCAGTCCGCTCTCGGCCTGCCCGCGTCACTGCTGGCTCACGGCGACGAGCCGCTCGTCTCGAGGACCGCCCAGGTCGTCGTCGGCGGCATCACGGCCATCCTCGTCGGCGTCGCCGTCGGCGTCGTCTTCTCGGTCGTCTTCGCGGGCATGCGGAGCCGCCTGCCGGGTCGCGGCGACCTGGGCCGGGCGCTCGTGCTGGCGGCGGTCGGCTTCGCGGCCGTCAGCCTGCTGCCCGCGCTGAAGATGCCGGCCAACCCGCCGGCCGTGGGAGACCCCGCGACGGTGACCCGCCGCACCATGCTCTACGGGATCGTGCTGCTGCTCGGCATCGCCATCGCCCTGGCCACGAACTCGTTCGACCGCTGGCTCACCGGGCGCGTCCGCGGGTCGACCCGGTGCGCGCTCGACATCGGCGCCGTCGTCGTCGGTCTCGTCCTCGTGTTCGTCCTCGTGCCGGGCACACCCGACGTCATCCCGTCGGACGTGCCGGCCGGGCTGATCTGGGACTTCCGTCTCGCGTCGCTGGCCCAGCTCGGCTCGATGTGGCTCGCGCTCGGGGTCTCGTTCGGGCTGCTCATGGAGCGGGCGGAGCGCCGGCGCACCGAGGGCCTGCCCGATCGGGAGCCGGTCGCCGCGTGAACCGCTCCGGCGAGCGGCTCTGCATCGTCCGCGCCTGCCGCGACTGCTGTTGCGGGTCCGAGGCCAAGCACCCGGGTGTCGACCACGACGGGCTCCTCGCCCGGCTCGAGGCCGGGACCCGGGGCCGCGCCCGGGTGCTGCGCAGCGCCTGCCTGCTCGCGTGCGACGAGTCGAACGTCGTCGTCGTGTCGCCGTCGCCGATCGGCCGCAGCCAGGGTGGGCGAGCCGTGTGGCTGCGCCGGGTCCTCGACGCGGCGGCCGTCGACGCCGTGGCCCTGTGGGTGCGGCGTGGTGGTCCCGGCGTCGTTCCGCCCCCGGACGAGCTCGCCGCGTCGGTGTTCGCGCCCTCCAGCCTGTCGGTGACCTACGCCCCGGCCGAGGCCACGCCGTCGGGCGTGTGACGTCCGACGCCCCGAGGGGACCGCGCCGTCGGCGCAGGACGGCTCGACGCCGAGCCGTAGGGTGAGCTCATGTCGGACGCCTCCCGCACCACCTACGTCCTCGTCGACGGCGAGAACATCGACGCCACGCTCGGCACCTCGATCCTCGGGCGGCGTCCGCGCCCCGAGGAGCGGCCGCGGTGGGAGCGGCTGCTCCAGTTCGCCGAGGAGGAGTGGGGCCAGCCCGCCCAGGGCCTCTTCTTCCTCGCGGCGAACTCCGAGCTGCCGATGGCCTTCGTCCAGGCCCTGCTCGCGATCGGCTACCGGCCCGTGCCGCTGTCCGGCGCGCCGGGTCAGAAGGTCGTCGACATCGCGATCCAGCGCACGCTCGTCGAGCTCGGCAGCCGGGCGGCCGACGTCGTGCTCGTCAGCAACGACGGCGACTTCGTCGAACAGCTCGGCGACCTCCTCGACGGCCGCCGCGCCGGCGTCGTCGGCTTCACCGAGTTCCGGAACAAGGGCTTCGAGGCGCTGACCGGCCGCGGCCTGCAGACCTTCGACCTCGAGTACGACGTCCTCGCGTTCAACACGCACCTGCCGCGCGTGCGGATCATCCCGATCGACGAGTTCGACCCGACCCAGTTCCTCTGAGCCGCAGCTCGGCTCGCCCGATGCGTCAGTCGACGAAGCGCGGCGTCCAGACCTGCCCACCCGGCGTGACGCGCGTGCGAGTGGCGCCGACCATGACGAGGCACTTCATGTCGATCGACGCGGGGTCGAGCTCACCGAGCGTCGTGACCGTCAGGGACTCCTCGGCCCTCCCGACGTCGCGACCGACGACGACGACCTGCTCGGGGCCGCGCACGGCCAGGAGCAGCTCGCGCGCCCGTGCCACCTGCTCGGTGCGGCTGCGTGAGGCGGGGTTGTAGATCGCGATGGCGAGGTCGGCCTCGGCCATCGCGCGCAGCCGGGCGGCGACGACGTCCCAGGGCTTGAGCCGGTCGGACAGCGAGATGACGGCGAAGTCACCGCCGAGAGGAGCCCCGGCCCGCGCGGCGACGGCCTGGGCGGCGGTGACCCCAGGCACGACCCGCACCGGGACGTCGCCGTACCCGAACGTCTCCGCTGCCTCGAAGACGGCCGACGCCATGCCGAACACGCCGGCGTCACCGCCCGAGACGACGGCCACGCGCTCGCCCTTGCGGGCCAGCTCGAGGGCGTCGCGGGCGCGGTACACCTCGACGGTGTTGCCGGACGCGTGCCGGGTCAGGCCGACCCGCTGCGGCACCCGCGCGACATAGGGGGCGTAGCCGACGACGTGGCCGACGCCGGCCAGCACTGCCGAGGCCTCGGGCGTGAGCCACCGCTCGGGGCCCGGGCCGAGGCCGACGACGACGACCTCGCCGACGCCGCCGACGTCGCCCCTGTCCGGAGAACCTTCTACCGCAGGCGAGCTCGCCACGGAGGACGCTGCACGGCCCGCGGCGTCGGCGCGCAGGTCGCGTCCCGGCACGACGACCATCGACATGTACGGCACGGTGGAGGCGTCGACGTCGGCGACGGGCAGCACCCGCTCGGCGTCGCTGCTGGCCCGCTCGACGTACCGCGCCTCCGCGAGCCGGCCCGCCTGTCGCAGCGCCTCGCGGACGTTCTCGAACGTGCGGCCGAGCTTCATGACGACGGCTGCCTCGGTGTCCGCGAGCCGGCGGGCGAGCTCGGGCACGGGGAGCGTCCCGGGCAGGATCGTCAGGACGTCCTCGTGGCGGCACAGCCCCGTCGCGACGGCGGCCGCCGACCCGCTCACCGACGTCACGCCGGGCACGACCGCGGTGTCGTAGCGGTCGGCGAGGCGGTCGTGCAGGTACATGTACGTGCCGTAGAAGAGCGGGTCTCCTTCAGCGAGGACGACGACGTTGCGGCCCGAGTCCAGATGGGCCGCAAGGCGGTCGGCCGACGCGTCGTAGAAGTCGGCCATGAGCCCGTGGTAGCCGAGGGGGTGGTCGGTGGTGCCCGTCGTCACCGGGTAGACGAGCAGCTCCTCGATGACGCCGTCGCGCACGTACGGGGCCGCGATGCGCCGGGCGATGGAGTCGCCGCGCGTGCCGCTGTGGAAGGCGACGACGTCGGCCTCGGCGATGAGCCGGGCCGCCTTGACGGTGACGAGCTCGGGATCGCCGGGGCCGACGCCGACGCCGCGGAGCCGGCCGGGCGGTGTTGCGGCGCTGGGGACCCGGGTCACAGCTCCTCCTCGCGGGCCAGGGCGTTGACGGCCGACGCCGCGAGCGCGGAACCGCCGCGCCGGCCGTGGACGACGAGCCACGGGATGCCGAACGGGTTCCGGGCCAGCGCGACCTTCGACTCGGCCGAGCCGATGAAGCCGACCGGGATGCCGACGACCGCCGCAGGGCGTGGACCGCCGTCGGCGACGAGCTCGAGGAGGTGGAAGAGGGCCGTGGGGGCGTTGCCGATGGCGACGACGGCACCCTCCAACCGGTCGCCCCACAGCGAGACGGCCGCCGCCGAGCGGGTCGTGCCCCACGCGCGCGCCAGGTCCGGGACGCGCTCGTCGCGCAGGGTGCACACGACCTCGTTGTCGCGCGGCAGCCGGGCACGGGTGATCCCCGAGGCGATCATGTGCGCGTCGGTGAGGATCGGCGCCCCGGCGCGCAGGGCGGTCCTCGCAGAGCGCACGAGGTCCGGATGGACGGCGATGTGCTCGGTCAGGTCGACGTCGCCGCTCGCGTGCACCATCCGCACCGCCACGACCCGGGCGTCCTCGGGCAGGTGGTCGAGCCGTGCCTCGGCCCGGATCGTCGCGAACGAGCGACGGTAGATCTCCTGGCCGTCGGTCTCGTACGCGTAGCGCCGCGTCGGTGGTCGGCTCGCATTCGTCGTCACGTCCACGACGTCTCCGATCCTCGGTTCGAGTGGTCACGGTGCCCGCGCTCGAGGGCCGCGAGCGCGTCCGACGGCGTCCGCGGCGCGAGGACGTCGACGAACGGGCCGGCGGGGGTGCCGCACCGGCGCTCGCACCCGCTGACGTGGACCGGCAGGTCCCCGCCCGGCATCCCCCCGGCCGGCAGGCTCGCGGCGAGGGAGCGGGCGACGCCCCGGGTGTCGACGTCGGTGCGGGCGCAGCCCGGCGCGCCCGTGCAGGCGTGCAGGCGCACCCACGGCGAGCCCGGCGTCGTGACGAGGCCGGCATCCTCCAGCAGGTGGAGCGCCCCTGCCCCGTCGGGCACGACGAGGGAGCGCCACGGCGTCACGACCACCTCGTCCACGACCTGGGACAGCGCGTCCACGTGGTGGCGGGTCAGCAGCCCGAGCGGCACCCCGACGACCGCATGGGCGCCGACGCGACCGACGGGCCGGGGCGCGCGCGGAGGCAGGGTGAGGTCGAGCGGGGGTGTGCGGAGCCGTCCGGCCAGCTCCCGCACGTGCCAGGCCGAAGAGCCGGAACGAGCTTTGGCCGTGAGGAATTCGCGTGCGAGCCCCGCCACGGTGGCCGCGGCGCGGTCGAGGCCGACGACCAGTCCGTGGTCCGGCGAGCCGACGAGGACCGCCACGCGCCCACCATCCAGGGCGAGCAGGCCGAGGTCGAAGGGCTCCCGGACGACGTCACCCCGGCCGTCGTCGAGGACGAAGAGGAAGCGTCCGGGCAGCCCGGCCAGCGACGGGTCGGCGCACACCGCCGCGTCGAGGGCACGGACGACCGGACGCAGGTCACACCGGCCGCGCGCGTCGAGGCCGGTCAGCGGCGACACGACGACGTTGCGGACGAGCTCGTGGGTCGGCGACGGGACCAGCCCGGTCGCGGCCACGGCCCGCCGCACGTCCTCCGGCACCGGGTTGGGCAGACCCCGCAGCTGCAGCGCCGCCCGTGACGTGAGCTGGATCGCCGGGTCCGGCTGTGCCGCAACGACATCGAGCAGCGCGGCGAGTGCCGGCACCGGGACCGGTCGACCTGCGGGCCGGACCCGCACGAGCGCTCCGTCAGCCGCGGCGAAGGGCCGCGAGACGCCCGGGCAGGCGTCGGCTGCCGTTCGGGGGCGGGTCTCCGGGGCGGTCACGCGGCACATCGTAGGCCCGGCTCGCCGGGGGCCGGGTGTCCGGTGCTCAGCCGCCCTCGGGTACCCACACGTACTGCGGGGTCTGGCACACCTCGACGAACCCGAGCCTTTCGTACGTCGGACGGCCCATCGCGGAGGCGATGAGCACCGCCTCCGTGCACCCCCGTTCGCGGCCGAGGTTCATCAGCCTGGCCGTCACGGCATACCCGACCCCACGCCGCCGCGCGACCTCGAGGGTCGCGATGTTGTAGAGACCGAGGGTGCGGCCGGTGAGGAAGCCGGAGCCGACCCCGACCGGCTCGCCGTCGACCCGGGCGACGACGTGGAAGGCGACGTCCGGCGCCAGCGAGGCCAGGGCCCGGGTCAGCGGCTCGGCGACCACCTCGGCGGGGAAGCCGAAGCCGGCCACCATGGTCTCGACGACCTCTGCCGTCACACCGCTCTCGTCGAGGGTCAGACCCGCGACGAGGGCTTCGTCGACGGGACCGTCGAGCGGCACGTGCATCCCGGGGTCGGCCTCCGGCTCGATGCCGCGCGAGCGGATCACCGCGTCCATCGCGGGCGTCAGGTGCGAGGGCGTGGCCCACCACAGGAACGGCAGGCCGCGGGCCCGGTACGCGTCGACGAGCGCCGCCGTCCGGTCGGCCTCGGTCCCGGCGGCGAACCGCGCTCCGGCGATCGCGTTGAACAGCGGGAACGCGACGTCGGAGGTGTAGGCGATGACGTCGGCGTCGGGCAGGCGGGTGACCACGCCGCTGCCGGCGAAGAGCCGGCACAGCGCGATGAGGTTCTCCTCGACCGCGGCGGCCCGGGAGTCGGTCACCCTCGCACGGTAGCCGCGCGTCGGGTGGGCCCGCAGGCGAACGCGGACGGCGGGCGTGCCCGGACGGACGTCGCGCGCGCCCCCCGGGCACGCCCGCTAGGGTGGGCGCAGCGTCGTCGACCAGGAACCCGGTGCGAGCCCGGGACGGTCCCGCCACTGTGAGCCCGCCGCCGCGAGGGGGAGGGCGAGTCAGGAACTGCCGGCGACGCATCTCATCCCACCGACCGCGGGGCGTGGACACCCCGCCGAGGAGTCTCATGACGCGCACCCGCGCGGCCGGCGAGGACGCGTCCCGCGACGCCGCCCCGACCGGCCCCACCGCTCGCATCGCCCTGCTGTCGACGTCCGACACCGACCTGCTGTGCGCCCGCGGCAGCGGCGCGGACTACGTCGTGGCCAACCCGGCCCGCCCCGGGCACACGTCGATGGCCGAGGCCATCGAGGGAGCCGACATCGTCGTCGCCCGCATCCTCGGCGGCCCGCAGGACCTCTGCGACGGCTTCCGCCGCATCCGGGCCACCGGCGTCCCGCTCGTCGTCCTCGGTGGTGAGCAGACGCCGAACGCCGCGCTCATGGAGCTGTCGAACGTCGCCCCGGGCATCGTGGCGGAGGCGCACCGCTACCTCGCCGAGGGCGGCGCGGGCAACCTGCGCGAGCTGCACGCGTTCCTCGCCGACACGGTGCTGCTCACCGGTGAGGGCTTCGAGCCTCCGCGGACCCTGCCGACCTGGGGCGTCCTCGACCGCCCGGACGCCCCCGTCGGGGCATCGACCGAGGCATCGACCGAGGCATCGACCGAGGCATCGACCGAGGCATCGACCGACGACGCGACGCCGCGGCCCCGCATCGGCATCCTCTTCTACCGGGCCCAGCACGCGGCCGAGAACACCGCCTACGTCCACGCCCTCGCCGACGCGGTCGACGCCGCCGGTGGCGTCGGCGTCCCGGTGTTCGTGTCGTCGCTGCGCGACGCCCCGGAGGACCTCCTCGAGCACCTGCGCGAGTACGACGCCCTCGTCACGACCGTCCTCGCCGCGGGCGGGACGCGCCCGGCCACCGCCGGCGCCGGGGAGGACGACGACGCCTGGGACGTGCAGGCGCTCGCGGCCCTCGACGTGCCCATCGTCCAGGGCCTGTGCCTGACCTGGAGCCGCGCCGACTGGGAGGGCTCCGACGACGGCATGAGCCCGCTCGACGTCGCGACACAGGTGGCGGTGCCCGAGTTCGACGGCCGCATCATCGGTGGCGTCTTCTCCTTCAAGGAGACCGACGCCGACGGCCTGCCGCACTACGTGCCCGACACCGAGCGTTGCGCCCGCCTCGCCGCCCTCGTCGTCAACCACGCGCGGCTGCGGCACGTGGCGCCCGCCGAGCGACGCGTGGCCGTGGTCCTGTCGGCCTACCCGAGCAAGCACTCACGGCTCGGCAACGCCGTCGGCCTCGACACCCCGGTCTCGGTCATCCGGCTGCTGCGCGCCATGCGCGAGGCGGGCTACGACCTGGGCGCACCCGGCGACATCCCGGGCACCGGCCCGCTCGAGGCGGTCGAGGGCGAGGAGCCCGACACCACCGCGGGCAACGCCCTCATCCACGCGCTCATCGCCGCCGGCGGGCAGGACGAGGACTGGCTCACCCAGGAGCAGCTGTCCGGCCAGCCGGTGCGGATCCCGGCCGCCCGCTACCGCGAGTGGTTCGCCGAGCTGCCCTCCGAGCTGCGCGACGCCGTCACGGAGCACTGGGGCGAGGCCCCGGGCGAGGTCTTCGTCGACCGCGCCGGCACCACGGCCGACCCGGACGGGGAGATCGTCGCGGCCGCGCTGCGTGCCGGCAACCTCGTCGTCATCGTCCAGCCGCCGCGCGGCTTCGGCGAGAACCCCATCGCGATCTACCACGACCCCGACCTCCCGCCGACGCACCACTACCTCGCCGTGTACGGCTGGCTCGCAAGGGAGTTCGGCGCGCACGCCATCGTCCACATGGGCAAGCACGGCAACCTCGAGTGGCTTCCCGGCAAGAACCTGGCGCTGTCGGCGGCCTGCGGTCCCGACGCGACGATCGGCTCGGTCCCGCTCGTCTACCCGTTCCTCGTCAACGACCCCGGCGAGGGCGCGCAGGCCAAGCGCCGCGCCCACGCGACGATCGTCGACCACCTCGTGCCGCCGATGGCCCGCGCCGAGTCCTACGGCGACATCGCGCGTCTGGAGCAGCTGCTCGACGAGTACGGCAACGTGTCGGTCATGGACCCGGCCAAGGCGCCGGCGCTTCGTGCCGAGATCTGGTCGCTCATCAAGGCGGCCGAGATGCACCACGACCTCGGCCTGACCGACCGACCCGAGGACGACGACTTCGACGAGTTCGTCATGCACGTCGACGGCTGGCTCTGCGAGGTCAAGGACGTCCAGATCCGCGACGGCCTCCACGTTCTCGGCCAGGCCCCCGCGGGGGAGGGCCTGGCCGACCTCGTCCTGGCGATCCTGCGCGCCAACCAGGTGTTCGCCGGGTCGACGGGGGCCGTGCCCGGTCTGCGCACAGCGCTCGGGCTCGCCGAAGGGGAGTCCGGGCGCACCTCCGTCGACCGGGCCGAGGCGCAGGCGTCCGCCCTCGTCCACGCGCTCGCCGACGCCGGCTGGGACGCCGACGCCGTACCCGCGGTCGTCGCGGCCACGCTCGACGAGTCCGAGAGCGTCGACCTCGAGGGCGTCCGGCGCTCCCTCGAGTTCGCCTGTCGTGAGGTCGTGCCGCGGCTGCTCGCGACGCGCGGCGAGATCGACGCCGTCCTGCACGCCCTCGACGGCGGCTACACCCCGGCGGGGCCGTCCGGCTCACCGCTGAGGGGCCTGGTCAACGTGCTGCCGACCGGCCGCAACTTCTACTCCGTCGACCCCAAGGCCATCCCGAGCCGCCTCGCCTGGGAGACCGGTCAGGCGCTCGCCGACGCCCTCCTCGAGCGGCACCGGGCCGACACCGGCGAGTGGCCGCGCTCGGTCGGCCTGTCCGTCTGGGGCACCTCGGCGATGCGCACGTCGGGCGACGACGTCGCCGAGGTCCTGGCGCTGCTCGGTGTCCGGCCCCGCTGGGACGAGATGTCACGCCGGGTCGTCGGGCTCGACCCCGTTCCGCTCGACGAGCTGGGCCGGCCGCGCATCGACGTGACGGTCCGCATCTCCGGGTTCTTCCGCGACGCGTTCCCGCACGTCATCGCGATGCTCGACGACGCCGTCCGCCTCGTCGCGGGCCTCGACGAGCCCGATGCCGACAACTACGTGCGCGCCCACGTGTCCGCCGACCTCGCCGAGCACGGCGACGCGCGTCGGGCCACGACCCGGATCTTCGGCAGCAAGCCCGGCTCGTACGGTGCCGGCATCCTGCCCCTCATCGAGGCGGGCAACTGGCGCACCGACGCCGACCTCGCCGAGGTCTACGCGACGTGGGGCGGCTTCGCCTACGGCCGCGACCTCGACGGCGCCCCGGCGCGCGGCGACATGGAGCGCTCGTACCGGCGGATCGAGGTCGCCGCCAAGAACATCGACACCCGCGAGCACGACATCGCCGACAGCGACGACTACTTCCAGTACCACGGCGGCATGGTCGCCACGGTCCGCGCGCTGACCGGGCGCGCGCCGCGGGCGTACGTCGGCGACTCGACGACGCCCGACGCCGTCCGCACCCGCAGCCTCACCGAGGAGACGGCGCGCGTCTTCCGGGCCCGTGTCGTCAACCCGCGGTGGATCGCCGCGATGCGGCGCCACGGGTACAAGGGGGCCTTCGAGCTCGCCGCCACGGTCGACTACCTCTTCGGCTTCGACGCGACGGCCGGCGTCGTCACCGACTGGATGTACGAGCAGCTCGCGCAGAGCTACGTCCTCGACAAGGAGAACCAGGACTTCCTCCGGCACGCCAACCCGTGGGCGCTGCACGGCATGGTCGAGCGGCTCCACGAGGCCGTCGACCGGGGACTGTGGGAGTCGCCGGACCCGCAGGTGCTGGCCGACCTCCAGCAGGTCTACCTCGACGTCGAGGGGGACCTCGAGGCCTGAGCCGCAACGCCTCCCCCGAGACTCGGCGTCCGGCGACCGCGCACCCCGCGCACGCGCACCCGCGCACGGTAAGACCGACCCGCGTCGGTACGACCAACGGTCATGACGCACACGACCACCGCCTTCGTGCTCTCCGGGGGAGGCAGCCTCGGGGCGGTCCAGGTGGGGATGCTGGCGGCCCTGGCCGAGAACGGCATCCGTCCCGACGTGCTCGTCGGCACCTCCGCGGGTGCGATGAACGCCGCCTGGGTGGCCGCCCACGGCCTGTCCCCGGCATCGCTCGACGACCTCGCCGCGGTGTGGGTCGGGCTGCGGCGCTCGGACGTCTTCCCGGTCGACGTCCGGCGGGTCGTGCGGTCCCTCCTCGGGTGGGGACCGGCCATGTCGACGGCCGACCGCCTGCGAGCCCTCGTCGTGCGCCACGTGGGTGACCTCGACCTGTCCGACGCCACCGTCCCGGTGCACTTCGTCGCAGCCGATGCCCTGACCGGACGGTCGGTGCTGGTCAGCGACGGCCCGCTCGCCGACGGTGTGCTCGCGAGCGCGGCCATCCCGGGGGTCTTCCCGCCCGTGGCCCTCGGCGGCCGGCTCCTCGTCGACGGTGCCCTGGCCGACCGGTCCGGCCTGAGCCACGCCGTCAGCCTCGGGGCGACGGAGACCTACCTGCTCCCCGCGGGCGCTCCGTGCGCGCTCGAGGAACCCCCCGGCTCTGCGCTCGGGATGGCCGTCCACGCGGTCGCCCTGCTCCTGGAACAGCGCCTGGTGGCCGAGGTCCGCTCCCTGTCCGGCCGTTCGCGGCTCCGGGCCCTGCCGCCGCTGTGCCCTCTTGCGGTGTCGGCCACCGACTTCGGTCACGGCGCCGAGCTCGTGGAACGCGGGCGTCGCAGCGCCCTCGACTGGCTCGCCGGTGGTGGCACCGAGCTGCCGGCGCCGGCCCGGTTCCTGAGGTTGCACGACCACCCGAGCCCCCGGTCGTGGCCGCCGGCTGAGGCCGGCGCGCCCGCCGGCCGAGCCGGAACCACGCACCTCGGACGGTCCCGTGCTCCGACGGCAGGGACAGCCCCGGCTCCAGGCGCTCAGCATTGCTCCGCAGGGTGAGCCAGGGAACGGCGGGAGGCGGTGAGCAGGGGCTGACCACGGTTGCACCGGAGCGCGCGGGACGGCGCGCGACCGTGTCGGGATCGCTGGCTCAGGTGGCGGAGCAATGCTGAGGGACCGCGTGATGGGGCGTGCCGGAGACCGTCGCCCCGGTCAGCTCGGACGGACGCGGGCCCACACGACCTCGTCCGAGCGGGTGCCGTCGGGGTTGACGAGACGTGCGGCGTGCACGCCCTCACGCACGTACCCGGCCTTCTCGGCGGCCCGGCCCGACGCGACGTTGTCGACCTTGTGGCCCAGCTCCAGCCGCACGATGTCGGTCTGGGCGAAGACCCACTCGGTCACGAGCACCAGCGCGCGCGTCGTGAAGCCGCGCCCCCGGAACGCCGGCAGCACGCCGTAGCCGACGAGCCCGACACCGGGTGGGCCGAGGGTGAGGACACCGATGAGCCCGGCACCCTCGCCCGTCGCCGCATCGACCATGACGAACCGGGCCGCCCGCCCCAGGCGCCACTCCCGGCGCGCGAGGGCGGCCCGTTGCCGCGCCTCGGCCTCGGTCATCGGCACGTCGGTGAAGCCCCACCGCAGCTGCTCGTCGTTGTTGTGCTCGCCGAGGACGACGGGCCAGTCCGAGGCCGTCACGGGTCGCAGGGTCAGGGTTCCGTCGGACAGCGACACGACCTCCGGGAACGCCGGGAGCGTCGGCCCGGCGTGAGTCGGGGTGGGCGAGCCTTCGGGGCCGCGCAGCAGGTATGTGTCCATGACCCACCCGTGGCGCTCGCGGGCGTCGGCGCGCACCCGGCGCACCTCGTCGAGGACGTCGGCCAGGCGGCCACGCACGAGCAGCTCGTCGGGCGTGCCGAGGTAGGCCCCCCAGAACAGCTCGAGGTCCGGTGCCACGTCGACGAGGCCCGCGCACGCGAGGCCGCCGTCGAGCATGACGACGACGTCGCCGAGCGACCCGTCGTACTCGTCGACGAGCCGGCGACCCGTGGTGACGTGGACCGGGGCCCCGATGCGGTTCAACGGGATCCGGTGCCGCGCGGCCAGCAGCTGTGGTGCGCTGATGCCGGGCAGCACGTCGTGCTCGACGCGCACACCCTGCGCGGCCCACCGGTCGACGAGGGCGTCCACGACGCGGATCGTGGAGTCGTAGAACGCGGGGTCGCCCCACACGAGGAAGCCGACGGTGTCCTCGCCCTCGGCGAGTCCGGCCACCACGGACGCGTACGCCTCGACGCGGGCCGCGTGCCAGTCGCGGACACCGCGGTCGTACGCACCGGCGTCGCGTTCGGCGTCGGGCCCGCGGTGCGGGTCGGGCACCTCGACGAAGCGGTAGGACGACCGGTCAGGGACGAACGCGTCGACCAGCGCCTGGCGTGCCTCGACGAGGTCCGCGGTGCGCTCGCCCTTGTCGGCGACGAGGAAGACGTCGACCGACGCGATGGCCGCGGCGGCCTCCCCGGTGACCTGCGCCGGGCTGCCCATGCCGATGCCGATCACGCGGATCCGCTTGATCACGAGACCTCCTCGTCGGCGGCGTGCCCGTTCCCCGCCCGCGTCAGGGCGATGAGCGCGTCGACGTCCACATGCTCCTCCAGGGCGTCGGCCAGGGTGTCGAGCATGTGCTCGCGCCGTTGCGCGAAGCCGGGAGCCGACGGGTCGGGCACCCACTGCGAGCCGACCGTGCGGGCGATCCGGCAGAGCCAGGCCCGGCGGAAGCCGTCGCTCTCGAAGGCGCCGTGCCACATGGTGCCCCACACCGATCCAGCCCTCCAGCCGTCGAGGAACCGCTCGGCCGACGCGTCCGCGCCCGGCGCCGCGGAGGCGATGCCGTGGTGGATCTCGTACGCGCCGTCGACGGCGTGCCCGCCCCACGACCCTTGCGGACGCGCCAGCACCTTGGCCGCGCCGAAGGCCACGCGGGTGGGCAGCAGGCCCAGCCCGGCGACGGTGCCGACGCGTCCCTCGACGTCGTCCTCGATGCGCTGCGCGAGCATCTGGTAGCCGCCGCAGATGCCGAGGACCGGCCGTCCGGCAGCCGCCCGGCGCAGCACGACGTCCGCGAGGCCGCGCTCACGCAACCACTCGAGATCGCTTGCGGTGGAACGGGACCCGGGCAGCACGACGAGGTCCGCGGTGTCGACGACGGCGGGGTCGACGGTGACGAGGACGTCGACCCCGGGCTCGGCGGCGAGCGCGTCGACGTCGGTGGCGTTCGAGATGCGCGGCAGCCGGACGACGGCGACCTTGAGCCGGTCGCCGGCCGTCGCCGACAGGGCTGTCGACGCGCGCCAGTGCCCGACCTCGAGGGTGTCCTCGCTGTCCAGCCAGACGTCGAGCAGCCACGGGACGACACCGTGGAAGGGGACCCCGGTGCGCCGCGTGACCTCCTCGAGCCCGGGCTCGAGGACGGCGACGTCGCCGCGGAACTTGTTGATGACGAAGGACTTCAGCAGGGCCCGGTCGGCGTCGTCGAGGAGCGCCCACGTTCCGTACAGCGCCGCGAGGATGCCGCCCCGGTCGATGTCGCCGACGACGACGACGGGCAGGCCGAACTCACGGGCGAGGCCCATGTTGACGTAGTCGCCCGAGCGGAGGTTGACCTCGGCGGGCGAACCGGCCCCCTCGCAGACGACGAGGTCGTGGTCGTCGGCGAGCTCGCGGTAGGCGGCGAACGCGGCCTCGCGCAGGTGCGCGCGACCGGTCGCGTACTGCCCGGCCTCGAGCGTCCCGGCCGGTTCGCCGCGCACGACGACGAACGACCGGCGGTCGGTGCCGGGCTTGAGCAGGACGGGGTTCATCGCCGTCGTCGGTACGAGCCCGGCCGCCATGGCCTGCAGGTACTGGGCCCGCCCGATCTCGCCGCCGTCGGCGCACACCATCGAGTTGTTCGACATGTTCTGCGCCTTGAAGGGGGCCACGCGCAGCCCGCGCCGCGCGAGCACCCGGCACAGGCCGGCGACGAGGACCGACTTGCCGGCGTCGGACGACGTGCCGGCGATGAGGAGCCCGGAGGGGCGGGAGTCGGCGGACGGGGACAGGGGCACGACGCCATCCTGCCCGACCGGGCGTCGACGCCGGGCCACGGTCCTCGAGGTCCTCGCGGTCCTCCCGTGACCCGGCGCACGTCCCGGTGTTCCGGCGCTCCTACTCGGGGTCGCCGTCGGCGAGCAGCTGGTAGAGGCGGCGCCGGGTCTCGGTGAGGATCTCGGCGGCCTCGGCCCGCTGCTGCGAGGTGCCCGTGGTGACGATCTGCCACATGGCGCCCATGACCTGGCCGACGACCGGCATGAGGTCGGTGCCGCTGCGGCGCTCCTGCTGCGGGGCGTCACCCTCGTCGGGCTCCTGGGGCTCCTCGAAGGGACGCCACGTGGCGGCCATCTCCTCGGCGTTCTCCTCGACGTAGCGGCGTCCCTCGTCGGTGAGGCGCAGGAGGCGCCGACCGTCGACGTCGCGCCCCTCGACGAGGCCCTCGTCCTCGAGCTGCTGGACGGTCGGGTAGACCGACCCGGGGCTCGGCTTCCAGGCGCCGCCGGTGCGCTCGGAGATCTGCTGGATCAGCTGGTAGCCGTTCATCTCGTCGCCCGCGAGCACCTCGAGGATGGCGGCGCGCACGTCGCCGCGTCGGGCGCGGGGACCACGGCGGCCGCCGAAGTCGGGGCCGAAGCCCGGGCCGCCGAAGTGGCGGACGAGCTCGGCGACCCAGGGCGGCGGGCCGGGGCGCCCGCGTCCGTGGCCGCCGGGCGGCCCCCAGGGGCGGGGGCCGGGGCCCCAACCGCCCCAGCCCTGGTCCCAGCCGGACTCGTGTCGGGTGTGTCGGTGTCCGTGCATCGGACTCTCCTTTCCTCGCGACCTGACGAACAGTCGCGATACGTTGACGATATATCGCGAACGGTCGGGAGGGAAGATCTTCTCCGCACGGATCGGCTCGGCGCCGGCCCGGACGAGCCACCGGTCTCGCAGCGTCTGGCGTGGTCTAGGCGCGGCGGTAGACACCGGGAGACAGCCTGAGCGTCACCGGAGCGTCGTCGGAGATTTCTCATGGTTCGTTGAGGTATGCAGCAGGTTTGGTTACGGTGCGACGGTGGCGGGGACACTTCTTCGCCGTGAGGAGGCTGGACGTGGCGACCAACCAGAGGAACGGTGCGGCGAACGGCAGGACCATGACGGCCGGCAGGCCCGCGCACATCTCGAGGAGGCCCGCGATGGCGGAGGGTGCCCCCGCGCCGACCGGTGAGAAGCGCACGATCCGTCTGCAGTGGGCGCCGTCCGCGGCCCCCCGCATCCGTCGCGAGATCGTCGCCGACCTCGTCGCCCGCAAGGTGACCCCCGACGTCGTCGACGAGGCCGAGATCGTCGTCAGCGAGCTCGTCGCCAACGCCGTGCGCCACGCCCGACCGCTGTCCGACGGCGCCATCCGCATCCATTGGAAGGTCAAGAACAACGTCGTCGAGGTGGAGGTCAGCGACGGCGGTGGCCCGACCGTCCCCCGCCCGCTGCCGCCGACGACGTGGGGGGCCGGCGGCCGGGGTCTGCGCATCGTGCGCTCGCTGGCCCACGAGTGGGGCGTCATCGACGACCCCAACGGCCGCACGGTCTGGGCCTCCCTCGGTGGGCCCTCCCGCCGCCGCTCGCACTGAGCCACCCGTCGGCATGACGCCGGCCCCCGAGCTGCCCGACCCGGCGCTCGTCGTCCTCGTCGGGGCGTCCGGCTCGGGCAAGACCACGTGGGCGCTCGCGCGGTACCGCCCCGCCGAGGTCGTCTCCTCGGACGCCCTGCGCGCCGTCGTCGGCAGCGGCGAGCACGACCTCGACGCGTCGACCGACGCCTTCGCCGTCCTCGAGACGGTCGTCGCGGCTCGCCTGGGACGACGCCTGACGACGGTCGTCGACACCCTCGGCACCGATGCGTCGCGCCGCGTCCGGTGGCTGGCCGCGGCCCGCGCCGCGGGGCTGCCGGCCGTCGCCGTCGTCCTCGACGCTCCGGCTGCCGTGTGTCGTGACCGCAACCGCTCCCGTGAGCGGTCCGTGCCGGCTCGCGTGCTGACGAGCCAGCTCGCTGCCGTCGCCTCCGCGCGCGACGGGCTCGCCACCGAGGGCTGGGACGCCGTGCACGTCGTCACGCCGGGCTCCACCGCCGCCCCGGACACCCCCACCCCGGACACCCCCACCCCGACCCGCAACACACCGAGCAGTCGCCAGCCCGCCTCAGGTACACCCGGGGCGGGTTGGCAGCCACTCGGTGTGTTGCCGAGGACGGGAACGAGGGGGGCCGAGGAGGAGCGGCGCTCCGGCGGCACCGGCGGGCTGCGCCACGGCGTCGTGCTCCAGGTGTCCCGGTTCCCGGCCGACGGCGACCTGCTCGACTGGTTGCGCGGCATCGCGGCGGCGGCCGAGGAGACCGGCTTCGCCGGCCTCGCGCTCATGGACCACCTCATCCAGATCCCGCAGGTCGGGAGGGCCTGGGACCCCGTCCCGGAGCCGTGGGTGACGCTCGGGGCGCTCGCCGCGTCGACGAGCCGGCTGCACCTCGGCACGCTCGTCTCGCCGGTGACGTTCCGGCCGCCGGGCATCACCGCCAAGGCGGCCGCGACGCTGTCCGCGCTCACCGGCGGCCGCGCCTTCGTCGGCGTCGGTGCGGGCTGGTGGGAGCGCGAGCACGCCGCCTATGGGCTCAGCCTGCCTCCACCGGGCCAGCGCCTCGACCTGCTGGAGGCCGGTCTCGAGACGATGCGTGCCCTCTGGGCACCCGGCACGAAGCCGTATGCCGGACGCCGCGTCTCGCTGCCCGAGACGACGCTCTACCCGCGTCCGGTCGGCGACCTCCCTGTCGTCGTCGGGGGTGTGGGAGACCGGACCCTGCACGTCGCGGCCCGGCTCGGCGACGGGTGCAACGTCCCCTCCGAGGCCGCCGGCCTGGCCAGGGTC
>NZ_JBNDHY010000038.1:0-32578 GCF_056755315.1 Monashia sp. HAY1-2A | reverse complement strand
CCCCCCCCCCCCCCCCCCCCCCCCCCCCCCCCCCCCCCCCCCTCCCAACACCAACCCCCCCCCCCCAGATTACTACGCGTCTCGTGGGCTCGGAGATGTGTATAAGAGACAGCCCTCCCACCGAGCCGACTCCACTCCAGGCGCCTCCCCCTCAGCCACCTCATCCCGGGCAGGCGCGGTCGCGGAGGACCGTGGGCGCGCCCTCGAGGTGCGCGCCACGGGGCCGCTCGTGCTCGTCGAGGACCTCGGCCGTCCCGGCTTCGGGGACGTCGGCGTCGGCCGGTCCGGCGCGGCCGACCGCAGCGCCTACCTGCTCGGCGTCCGTCTCGTCGGTCACGCGGTCGACGACCCGGACCCCACGTCGAGGGCGTCGCCGGGTGCGCCGGCCTCGCCGGGTGAGCCGGCCTCGCTCGAGGTGCTGCTCGGGGGACTGGCGGTGCGCGCCCGCGGCGACCTCCTCGTCGCGCTGACCGGCGCGCCGGCGGCTGCGACGGTCGACGGACGGACGGTCGGATTCGCCGCGCCGGTGCGGCTCGCCGACGGACAGGTGCTCGAGGTCGCGACGCCGTCGGCCGGGCTGCGCACGTACCTCGCCGTGCGCGGCGGCCTGGACGTCGCCCCCGTCCTCGGTTCGCGCTCGAGCGACACGCTCTCCGGGCTCGGTCCCGCGCCGGTGGCCCCGGGCGACGTCCTGCCGGTCGGCCCGGCGCCGGCCCTGTTCCCCGTCGTCGACGAGGCGCCGCAGGGTCTCGCGCCCACCGGTGACGAGGCGCTCCTCGAGGTGACGCCGGGGCCCCGAGCCGACTGGTGCGAGCTCGGCGACCTGCCGGAGGTGACCTTCACCGTGTCCTCGCGCAGCAACCGCGTCGGGCTGCGCCTCGAGGGGCACCCGGTCCGGCGGGTCGACGCCCTCGCCGAGGCCGAGCTGCCGAGCGAGCCCATGGTGGCGGGTGCGGTCCAGGTGCCGCCCGGTGGTCAGCCCGTGGTCTTCCTCTGCGACCACCCGGTCACCGGCGGCTACCCTGTCGTCGCGGTCGTGACGCGTCGTGACGTGGACCGGGCGGCCCAGCTCCGTCCGGGCGACCGTGTCCGGCTGCGCTGGGCCCGGCGCTGACGGTGCCCACGGCGGCAGGCGGTGCCGCGACGGCTCCCGCGTCCGGCATTCCCACGCGGCGGGTGGGAATGGGCCGGATTCTGGACCGGCCCTGACGTCGAATAATCGGTGGTTATACATTCGATTACATGACCGTCACCGACACGTCGACCGGGCCCGCGGCCCGTCCGGCTGCCCGCCCGCCCCGCGGCGACCGTTCCAACGGCCAGTGGAAGGTCGACGGCCCGGCACCGCTCAACGCCAACGAGGTGTGGAAGCAGGAGGAGGGCGGCCTCGCGGTCCGCGAGCGCATCGAGACGATCTACGCCCGTGAGGGCTTCGACTCGATCCCGCCGCAGGACCTCACCGGCCGGTTCCGCTGGTGGGGCCTGTACACCCAGCGCAAGCCGGGGATCGACGGCGGCCGCACGGCCCAGCTGAGCGACGACGAGCTGTCGGACCGCTACTTCATGCTCCGGGTCCGCACCGACGGCCAGGCCCTGGACCCCGCCGCGCTCCGGGTCCTCGGCGGCATCTCCGAGGAGTTCGCGCGAGGCAGCGCCGACATCACCGACCGGCAGAACATCCAGTACCACTGGATCGACGTCGAGAGCATGCCCGAGATCTGGCGGCGCCTCGAGACGGTCGGGCTCGAGACGACGACCGCCTGCGGCGACACCCCCCGTGGCTTCCTCGGCAGCCCGGTGGCCGGCATCGCCGCCGACGAGATCATCGACCCGACGCCGGTCATCCTCGAGATCAAGCGCCGCTACATCGGTGACCCCGAGCTCGCGAACCTGCCCCGCAAGTTCAAGACCGCCATCACCGGGCACCCCAGCCTCGACGTGGTCCACGAGATCAACGACGTGTCGCTCGTCGGCGTCGTGCACCCCGAGCTCGGGCCCGGCTACGACCTCTGGGTCGGTGGTGCCCTCTCGACGACGCCGCGCCTCGCCGAGCGCCTCGGCGTCTTCGTCCGCGAGGAGCAGGCGGCCGACGTCTGGTACGGCGTCGTCTCGATCTTCCGCGACTACGGGTTCCGGCGCCTGCGCAACAAGGCGCGCCTGAAGTTCCTTCTCGCCGAGTGGGGTCCGGCGAAGTTCCGCGAGGTCCTCGAGACCGAGTACCTCGGGTACGCGCTGCCCGACGGACCGGCGCCCGCGCCCGCCACAGGGCCCGGCGACCACGTCGGCGTCCACGCGCAGAAGGACGGCCGCTTCTACGTCGGCGCCGCCCCCGTCGTCGGACGCGTCGGCGGCCACACGCTGACCGGCCTCGCCGACCTCGTCGAGTCGGTCGGCGCGGGTCGCGTCCGCCTCACGGCCCACCAGAAGCTCGTCGTCCTCGACGTGCCCGAGGACGGCGTCGAGACCCTCGTGGCCGGCCTCGAGGGCCTCGGCCTCAGCGCCCGGCCGAGCCCCTTCCGCCGCACGACGATGGCCTGCACCGGCATCGAGTTCTGCAAGCTGGCGATCGTCGACACCAAGGACACCGCGGCGGCCGCGATCACCGCCCTCGAGACGCGCCTGGCCGACCTCGTCGCCGATGGCTCGCTCGACACGCCGATCCTGCTCAACGTCAACGGCTGCCCGAACTCGTGCGCCCGCATCCAGACGGCCGACATCGGGCTCAAGGGCCAGATCATCACCGTCGACGGCCCGGACGGCCCGGTGCAGGTGCCGGGCTTCCAGGTGCACCTCGGCGGCGGCCTGGCCTCAGCCGACCGCGACGAGCCGGGCCTCGGGCGCACCCTGCGCGGTCTCAAGGTCCCGTCCACCGAGCTGCCCGACTACGTCGAGCGGGTCGTGCGCACCTACGTGGCCCAGCGTGCCGCCGGCGAGACCTTCGCCGCGTGGGCGCACCGCGCCGAGGAAGGAGCCCTCCAGTGACCGCCGTCCCCCTCGCCACCCCGAAGGTGCCGCGCCGGCGTCGTTCCGAGGCCGAGCTCAAGGCGATCGTCGACGACTTCAACGCGACGCTCGGTGCCGACCCGGAGCGCGAGCCGACCGCCGACGAGGTCGCGGCCTGGGCCGCCTTCCACTTCGAGGGGTCCCTCGCGGTGGCCTGCTCGATGGCCGATGCCGTTCTGCCGCATGTCATCTCGCGGTTCGCGCCCGGCGTCGACGTGCTGTTCCTCGACACCGGCTACCACTTCTCCGACACCCTCGTCACGCGTGACATCGTCGCCGAGGACCTGCCGATCACGCTCGTCAACGTCACGCCCGAGCTCACCGTCGCCGAGCAGGACGAGAAGTACGGCGCCCGCCTCTACGAGCGCGACCCGGCCCTGTGCTGCCAGATGCGCAAGGTCGAGCCGCTCGCCCGCACGCTGCCGACCTACGAGGCGTGGGTGACCGGCGTCCGCCGCGACGAGGCGCCGACACGCACGAACACGCCGCTCGTCACGTGGGACGACAAGAACGGGCTCGTCAAGATCAACCCGCTCGCCGCCTGGACCTTCGACGAGCTGCAGACCTACGCGGTCGACAACCAGGTCGAGGTCAACTCGCTCCTGTCAGACGGCTACCTGTCCATCGGCTGCGAACCGTGCACCCGCCGGGTCGAGCCCGGCGAGGACCCCCGCGCCGGCCGCTGGGCCGGCTTCACCAAGACCGAGTGCGGACTCCACACATGACGACGACCCTCGACACCCAGACCGATGCCGTGACGCCCGCCTCGCCGGACGCGTCGGAGCGCCGCCTCGGCCACCTCGACGCGCTCGAGGCCGAGTCGATCCTCGTCATCCGCGAGATGGCCGCCGAGCTCGAGCGTCCGGCGCTGCTCTTCTCCGGCGGCAAGGACTCCGTCGTCATGCTGCACCTCGCGGCCAAGGCCTTCTGGCCGGCGCCGATCCCGTTCCCGGTGCTGCACGTCGACACCGGACACAACTTCCCCGAGGTGCTCGCCTACCGTGATGAGACGGTGGCGCGGCTCGGCCTGCGGCTCGTCGTCGCCAGCGTCCAGGACTACATCGACGACGGCCGCCTGCGCGAGCGGGCAGACGGCACCCGCAACCCGCTCCAGACCCTCCCGCTGCTCGACGCCATCAACGAGCACCGCTTCGACGGCGTCTTCGGCGGCGGCCGGCGCGACGAGGAGAAGGCCCGCGCCAAGGAGCGGATCGTCTCCCTCCGTGACGAGTTCGGCCAGTGGGACCCGAAGAACCAGCGCCCCGAGCTGTGGAACCTCTTCAACCCGCGGCACCGGCCCGGCGAGCACGTGCGCGTCTTCCCGATCAGCAACTGGACCGAGGTCGACATCTGGCGCTACATCGAGCGCGAGGACATCCCGCTCGCGCCGCTCTACTACGCGCACGAGCGCGAGGTGTTCCACCGCGACGGCATGTGGCTCGCCGTCGGTCCGTACAGCCAGCCGCGCGAGGACGAGACCGTCGAGAAACGCCTCGTGCGGTACCGGACCGTCGGTGACATGTCGTGCACCGGTGCCGTCGAGTCGCCGGCCGCGACGAACGCGGAGATCGTCGTCGAGGTGGCCGCCTCGACCCTGACCGAGCGCGGTGCCACGCGCGCCGACGACCGGATCTCCGAGGCCGCCATGGAGGACCGCAAGAAGGAGGGCTACTTCTGATGGCCACCGCCACCGCCCCCACGACCGCAGGGACCCTGCTCCGCCTCGCCACCGCGGGCTCCGTCGACGACGGCAAGTCGACGCTCGTCGGCCGCCTCCTGCACGACACGAAGTCGGTGCTGTCCGACCAGCTGGCCGCCGTCGAGCGGGTGTCGCGTGACCGCGGCCTCACCGCCGCCGACCTCGCCCTCCTCACCGACGGCCTGCGCGCCGAGCGCGAGCAGGGCATCACCATCGACGTCGCCTACCGCTACTTCGCGACGGCGAGCCGCTCCTTCGTCCTCGCCGACTGCCCCGGGCACGTGCAGTACACGCGCAACACCGTGACCGGCAGCTCGACCGCCGACGTCGTCGTCCTGCTCGTCGACGCCCGCAAGGGCGTCCTCGAGCAGACGCGTCGGCACCTCGCCGTCACGGCGCTGCTGCGCGTCCCGCACGTCGTCGTCGCGGTCAACAAGATCGACCTCGTCGACTTCTCCCAGGAGGTCTACGAGCGGGTCGACGCGCAGGTGCGCGCCGTCGCCCGCGAGCTCGGCGTCGAGGAGGTGACGACGATCCCGGTGAGCGCGCTCGACGGCGACAACGTCGTCGACCGCTCGGCCCGCACCGACTGGTACGGCGGCCCCAGCCTGCTCGAGCTGCTCGAGGCGCTCCCGCCGTCCGACGACCCCGCCCACGAGTCGTTCCGCCTACCGGTGCAGCTCGTCATCCGCCCGCAGGGCGCGGCCCTCGACGCCGCGCACCGCGACTACCGCGGCTACGCCGGTCAGGTGGCCTCGGGCGTCGTCCGCGTGGGCGACGAGGTCGTCGCGCTGCCGTCCGGCCGCCGCACGACCGTCGTCGGCATCGACCTCGGTGACCGCTCCCTCGAGGAGGCCTTCGCGCCGCAGTCGGTGACCCTGCGCCTCGCCGACGAGATCGACATCTCCCGAGGTGACGTCATCGCCGCCGCAGCGGACGCCCCCGAGCCGACGCAGGACATCGAGGCTGTCGTCTGCTGGCTCGGCGACGCGCCGCTGCGCCCCGGTCAGCGGCTGCTCCTCAAGCACGGCTCGCGGACGGTCCAGACCGCGGTGCGTGGCATCGACGGTGCCCTCGACCTCGACGACCTGCACGCCGTGCCGGCAGAGTCCTTGTCGCTCAACGACATCGGCCTGGTCACGCTGCGCGTGTCGCAGCCGCTGCCGGTAGAGCCGTACGCCGTGTCACGTCGCAGCGGAGCCTTCCTGCTCATCGACGCGCACGACGGCCGGACGCTCGCCGCGGGCATGGTCGGCGCGACCCTGCCCACCGCGCCGGAGGCGCCGTCGTCGCCCGAGGGCGACGAGGACTGGGACATCTGAGGCCCGGGCCGTGGCGTCGGTGAAGTCCGCGTTGCCGGTCGTCCTCGACCTCACCGGCCGGCTCGTCGTGGCCGTCGGCGGTGGTCCGGTCGCGGCCCGACGCGTCCGCGCCTTCCTCGACGAGGGCGCGGTCGTGCGCGTCGTCGCCCCGTGGGTCTGCGAGGACCTGCGGGACCTCGTTCGCGCTCGCGCCGTGTCCGCCGCCGGTGCCGCGGCGTCGGGCCGCGTCGAGTGGGTCGAGCGTGACTACGCCGGACCGGCCGACCTCGACGGCGCCTGGCTCGTCCACACCGCGACGGGCGAGCCGTCCGTCGACCGCGAGGTCGCCGCCGACGCCGAGGCCCTGCGCGTGTGGTGCGTCGATGCCACCGACGCCGCGGGCACGACGGCCAGCGTCGCGGCCCGCACCGACGTCACCACTCCCGACGGGCGGGTCACGGTGTCGGCCTACGCGGCCGGTGACCCCGGCCTGGCCGTGACCGTCCGCGACGGCGTCGAGCAGGCGCTCGCCACCGGGCGCCTCGACCTGCGCCGCACCCGCACGCACGGACGCCGCGGCTGGGTCGCGCTGGTCGGCGGTGGCCCCGGCGTCGACGGGCTCCTCACGGCCCGCGGGTACGAGCTGCTCGCGTCGGCCGACGTCGTCGTGCTCGACCGTCTCGCGCCGCGTGGTGTCGTCGACCGGCTGCCCGCGTCGGTGCGCGTCATCGACGTCGGCAAGACGCCCGGCCACCACCCGGTGCCGCAGTCGCGGATCAACGACGTGCTCGTCGAGGAGGCGCAGCGCGGCCTCGGCGTCGTGCGGCTCAAGGGCGGCGACCCGTACGTGCTGGGCCGCGGCGGTGAGGAGCGCGCCGCGTGCGAGGCCGCCGGCATCCCCGTCGAGGTGGTCCCTGGCGTCACGTCGGCGGTGTCCGTTCCCGCGGCCGCCGGGATCCCGGTGACCCACCGGGGTGTCGCCCGCGGCTTCACCGTCGTCACCGGCCACGACGACGTCCCCGTCCTGCCGACTGGTGGCGACCACACGCTCGTGCTCCTCATGGGCGTGACCAACTTGGCTCGTACCATGGATCTCCTTGCGGCCCACGGCCGTTCGCCCGAGTGCCCCGTGGCCGTCGTCGAGCGCGGGTTCGCGCCCGACCAGCGCGTCACCGTCGGCACGGTCGCGACGATCGCCGCGCGGGCCGCCGAGGTCGGCGTCGAGGCGCCCGCAGTCGTCGTCGTCGGGGACGTCGTGCGACTCGCACCCGCGTGGGCCGGCGAGCCCGCCTGACGCGTCAGGCACACCTTCCCCGGACCGTACCGGGACCGATGACGGAGCTTCGCGCGCCGGCACCCACCTGCTGAGCACGGACCGGCCGCGTCGGACCGGCGAAGGTCCGTCAACGCTCCCGCTCGGGACCCTCCGGTCAGGCCAGCCAGACGCCGTCGCGCATCAGGGTGCGACCGGGGATCTCGTTCGCCTCGCGCCAGGCCTGGATGCGCTCCGGGCGCAGGAGGTACACCGCGTAGTCCGGTCGCTCGGTGCGCGGGTCCCAGTCGGTGCGGACGATGTACCGCTGCCACTGCTCCTCGGGGACGTCGTCGGTCGACACCTCGCGGGCCGACGCGTCGACCATGACGACATCGCGGAACTCCCCGATTCCCAAGCGGGCCCGGCCGGTCTCGCGCAGGTTGCGCCCGCACGGGGAGCCGACCGGCGTCACGACCATGATCTCGGTGCCGTCCCAGTCGAAGGACAGCGGCACGAGCCCCGGCACGCCACCACCGGCGTCGGCCGTGGCGACCCAGAGGTCGACGTCCTGCTCGAGCCGGCGACGGGTGTCGGCGACGCGCGTGGCCCGGTCCCGGGCGGGCGCCGCCGACTCCGGCGCGCTCAGCGTCGCTCCTGGATCCGGACGAGGTTGCCCGCCGGGTCGCGGAAGGCCGAGTCGCGAACGCCGTAGGGCTGGTCGGTCGGCTCCTGCACGACCTCGGCACCGGTCGCCTCGATCTTCGCGAACGCCTCGTCGAGGTCGGGCGTGGCGAGCAGGAGCGAGCCGTAGGTGCCCTTGGCCATCATGTCGCCGATGGTGCGCCGCTCGTCGTCGGTGAGGCCGGGCGTCGCCTCGGGCGGGTAGAGCACGACCGACGTGCCGGGCTGGCCGGGCGGGCCGACGGTGATCCACCGCATGCCGGCGTGACCGACGTCCATGCGCACCTCGAAGCCGAGCGCGTCGCGGTAGAAGGCGATGGCGGCGTCGGGGTCGTCCTGTGGGAGGAAGCTCGAGTGAATGCTGAGGTCCATGGCGCCCACGCTAGGCCCGCGGCGACGCGGATGCTTCTCGATTCCTGACCGGTCGCGTCACCTGCTTGGCGACGCACGGGACGAGGCCGTCAGTGGCGCCTGCCTGCTCCTGCCGGTAGACGCTCGGTGGGACCCCGACGAGCTCGGTGAACCGGGTGCTGAACGTGCCGAGCGAGGAGCAGCCGACCTCGAAGCACACCTCGGTCACGCTGAGGTCGCCGCGGCGCAGCAGCGCCATGGCCCGCTCGATGCGGCGCGTCATGAGGTACTGGTACGGCGACTCGCCGTAGGCCAGCTTGAACTGGCGGCTCAGGTGGCCGGCCGACACGTTGACCCCGCGGGCCAGCGCCTCGACGTCGAGCGGCTGCGCGTACTCGCGGTCGATGCGGTCCCGTACGCGTCGCAGCAGCGCGAGGTCGCGTCGCCGCTGCTCGTCGTCCGTCCGTGCTCCCGAACCCCTGGTCACGGACCGATCCTCGCATCTCGGCGCCGACGCGTCGGGGCTGTACCGCCCCGGAGCAGTCCGCCTGGTCCTAGAGTGCGAACCGCCGGTGCCGGACCTGGCTCGTCCGACAGGGGAACCACATGAGCTCGTCCGCACCGCGCCCTGCCCACCACCGCGCCGGCGGGACGCAACGGCGCATCCGGTGGCGCCGCGCCGCGATGGTGGCCGCCGTCCTCGCCCTGGTGGTGCCCGCCCCGGTCGCCGATGCCGCGGACACCGCCGACCTCATCTCCAGCGTCAAGCTGTACGTCGTTCTCGACGCGCAGGCGACGGGGGCGGTCGTCCCGCAGCCCGACACCCCGGCGGGCACGTCGTACACCTACGTGTGGTCGGACGAGACGGGCGAGCTGGCCCGAACCACCACCACCGCGAACGTCGCCCAGACGCCCATCGGACGGGCCAAGTTCGGGCGCACGATCGGTCTCAGCATCACGGCCACCGCCCCGGGCGGGGCCACCGAGACCGAGAACAGCGCGCCCGTGGTCGCCACCCGATGGCTGGTCGGTGGCTTGCAGTACGACGCCACCGACCGCCGGTTCGTCTGGTACTCGCCGCAGCTGCCCGCCACCTTCGACGCGGAGCTCGGCACGGTCTCGGTCTCGTACCAGTGGTCGCGGTCGGGCACTCCGATCCCCGCCGACCCCGGCGTCGACCCCTGGGTGCACGCCCGGGTCGCGGCAGATGAAGGTCAGACGCTCGGCGTCGCGGTGGTTTCGCACCAGGCAGCCACCGGGGCCGGCAGCACGTGGGCGGCTGCACCGACGCCACCGGTGGGCGTGGTGAAGGCGGCCTACGCCGCCACGGGCTCCGGCGCCTCCGGCCAGACGCTCGCCGTCGAGGTGCGACCGACCTCCTGGTACCCGGGCGACCCGACCGTCGTCCCGAGCTGACGTGCGACCACACAGTGGTACCGCGACGGCGCGGCCCTCTACGGCGAGACTGGGCAGTACCACTACGTCCACACGATGGAGCGCGGAACGACGCTGCAGGTGCGGACGCGTTGCTCGAGCCCGGGCTACCTGTCGCAGACGTTCTGGTCGTCGAAGCTCACCGTCCCGGGCGTTCCTGCGCTCGTGTCCCTGCTCGGCAACGACGCGCTGCGAGACCTGGGGGAGTTCTGGCCGGGGATGCCCGACCTCTGGCTGAACCGGGGCCGGCCCGGCTCTTCTCCTTCGGCGAACCCCTGAGCACGTCGTACCTGCCGACCCGGTCGATGAGCATGATCTCGCTCGCCGGGGACCTCGACGACGACGGGCGCGACGACCTCCTGGCCCGCGACTCGAAGGGAGCTCTCTGGCTCTACCCGTTCGTGCGCAACCGGGTCCGGATCGGCGCGAGCGGCTGGAACGCGATGAACCTGCTCGTCGCCGGCGGCGACTTCACCGGCGACCGCTCGGCCGACCTCTTCGCGCGGCGTTCCACCGGCGAGCTCGTGTTCTACGCCGGCCGCGGTAGGCAGGGCCTGGCCGCGGGCAAGGTCGTTGCCACGAGTGCCTTCCGCTCTGCGCGGCTCATCGTGACGCTCGGTGACGCGAACGGCGACGGGCTCGCCGACCTCCACGTCGTCCGGCCCGACGGCACCCTGTGGTTCTACGCCGGCAAGGGCAACGGTGGCCTGGCCGCGCCGGTGCGGGTCGGCACCGGTTGGGGACCGATGCGCACGCTGCTCACCGGGCGTGACCTCGACCGCGACGGCAGGGCCGACCTGCTCGCACTCGACACCGCGGGACGGCTCTGGCTCTACCCGGGCAACGGCCGCGGCGGGTTCACGAGCCGCAGCCTGACCAACGCCGGCCACCCGCTCACGACGTCGATCAGCTGACGGCGGCGAGGATCCGGTCGATCCGGGCGAGGGTCACGGGGTCCTCGGGGATCTCGAGGAACCACGCTGCGAGGCGGTCGCGCTCGGGCCCTTCACCGGCCCCGACCCACCGCGAGCACGCCAGCTGTCCGATGTGCGCCTGCTCGGCCACGAGCATCGAGAAGTGGCCCCGACGCGTGACCCTGCCGGGGCCACCGGCCGCGCGGTAGGCGTCGTGCAGCAGGCGGGCCCGGGTCGGGTCGTCGGCGCCGAACTCGAACAGCACCATGGCCAGCTCCTGGCTCGGGTCGGCCGGGCCGAGGTTCTCGAAGTCGATGACGCAGACGTCGCCGTCGGTCGTCGCGAGCACGTTGTCGGCCCAGAGGTCCCGGTGGCAGACCCGTGGCGCCTCGTGCGGCTCGATGACCCGCTCGACGGCGACGAGGTCGTCGAGGAGCGCGTGCAGCTCACCGGCGAACGGGGCGCCCGCGTCGGCGACGCGTCGGGCGAGGTCGCGCCAGCTCTGCTCACCGGCTCCGGTGGCGAACCAGTTGTCCACCGGGTCCTCGGTGCGCCGTGCCGCCCGATGCAGGAGCGCGACGGTCCGCCCGACCGCGCCCGGGTCGAGCGAGCGCGTCCTCGGACGCAGGCCGACCCACTCGAAGACACGCACCACGGTGCCCGCCACCTCGGCGGCCACCCGACCGTCCGTGGTGCGCAGCACCTCGGGTGTGCGGACGCCGAGTGCCCTTGCGGCGTCGACGAACTCGGCGTCCCGACCGACGTCGTTGAGCCTGGGCGCGGCATACCACTCCTTGACGGCGAACGAGCGCGCCCCGGCGTCGAGCCGCCAGACGCAGCCGAGCCGTCCGCGGGCCACCGGGCCGTTCAGGGTGACGGGCTCGCCAGCACGCGCGAGCCCGAACGCTGCCGCGATGGCGTCACCCTCGGAGCCCTCGATCATGGCGATCCCCCTGTGTCGCAGGCCGGTCGGACGGTCAGGGGACGAGTCGCCAGACCGCGACCGACACCGTGGCCACCGCCAGCCCGAGCGAGGACCAGCCGAGCGGCGTGCGCCCACCACGGCCTCGACCGAGCAGCAGCAGGACAGCAGCGAGCACGGACAGGACGGCGGCCACGACGGTCTCCTCCGGGCCGTCGTCGATGGTGCGGATGAGGATCGTGTCGGTCATGCCGTGCCGGGTGAACTCCCCGAGCACCCGGAGCAGGACGAACACCCACCAGCCGACCGCGATCCAGAACAGGGCCACGCCGAGCTGCTCGAGGAGCGGGTCGGCGGTCGGGTCTGCCGTGCGGGCTGCAGGACGCGCCGGGTCCGCCGGCCAGGCCGGGCGGCCGGCGTACGGGTTGGGCGGCGCGGGTGGGGCCGCCGGTCCGGCGGGCACCGGCACGGTGAACTGCTCGTCCCACACGGCCGTGGTGCGGTCGGGCCGGTCGCCGGCGTCGCTCATGCGCTCAACGTACCTCCGGCGGCTCACTCGGTGGCGGCGCGACGCTGCTCCTCGTCGAAGGCCAGGTGGAGACCCGCCTCCTTGGCCGAGGCGCCCGCCGCGACGGCCGACCGGGTCAGCCCGATGTTGCGCGACGTCGCGGCCATCGCGGCGGCCACCCGCCCGCGGCCGTAGGTCATCGAGTGGGTGGCCGCCACGCCGATGCTCGAGCCGACCTCGATGGCGTCCTGGTCCGCGCCCATGTAGAGGAACTGCCACGAGTACTCGGACGTCTGCCGCTCGATGAGGGCCTTGACCTGGGCGTGGGTCAGCTCGCGCGAGGAGTTCTCGTGCCCGTCGGTCATGATCCCGACGATGACGACGCCGGGACGCTGGTCGTCCGGGAGCGCCGCGAGCCGCTCGCCGGCCTCGCCGAGCAGCCGCCCGATGGAGTCGAGCAGCGCCGTCGAGCCGCGCGGCTGGAGCCGCAGCGACGGCACGTCGGCCACCGGCACGTCGCGGTAGACCTCCTCGTACCGGTCGTCGAACTGCGCCAGGGTGACCCGGCACTCGCCCGGCTGGGCGCGCTGCTCGGCGATGAACGCGTCGAATCCGCCCTCGGTGTCGTCCTTGATCGACTGCATCGACCCGCTGCGGTCGAGCAGGAAGTAGAGGTGCGTGAGGGTCGGGTTCGTCATGGCGGGCTCCTCGGCTCGATGTCGGGTGGTCGGGTGGTCGGGTGGTCGGGTGGTCCCCTCAGTCGGTGCTGCGGCGGGCGCGGAACCGCAGCGGGCGGGCGGACGCGTCGGGGGCGGGACGATGGCGTCCCTCCTCGAGGTCGTAGCGGGCGCGCTCGACGCCCGCGGCGGTGACGCGGCCGGCCTCGGACCCGTACGCGCCGAGCAGGTGCGTGCGGGCCAGGCGGGGGCCCACGGCGTTCTCGGACAGGCCGGCGAGTGCGCCGGCCGTCCGGATGGTGCCGCCCTCCGCGACGAGCACCGCGGCCATCGCCTCGTCGACGGCGGCGGTCAGGTGCTCCTGCGCGGCCCGCAGCAGGGGCAGGGCCTCGAGGGGTCGGGACGCGTCGGTGCGGTCGAGCGCCTCGCGCGCGGCCTCGATGGTCGTGCGCAGGGCCTGCTCCGTCTCCATGGGCAGGGGTGGGCGCCGGTCGTCGCTCATTCACCCACGGTAGGCGCAGTTACTGCGGCACCGCAAGAGCTGGGGCTAGCCGACCGACTGCAGGCGGTCGAGGGCCGCGACGTAGCGCCGCGCCATCCACCGTTGACCCGCCCGCGCCACGGGGCCGCCCAGTCTCGCCGCGGAGGAGCCGGGCCGGGAGACCGCGGAGACGGTGAACCGGAGGCTGCCATCGGCGTGCCGTTCGAGGACGAACCGCTCCTCGCCCCTCTCGGGGTGCCCGGGCAGCGTGCCGTACGCGAAACCGCGCTTCCCGGGTTCGTCGAAGACCTCGACGACCCGGCAGGGGATCCGGATGCCGAGCCAACCCGCTCCCAGGCGCAGCTCGACGACGGAGTCGAGCTCCGCGAACGGCTCCGACGCCCGCACGCGCAGGCCGGCCCGGTCGTGAACCCGCCATCCCATGAGGTCCGTGACCGCGGCGTCGAAGTCCCGACGCCGCAGGCACCGCGAGACCTCGAGGGCGTGGTAGCCCGGTGGTGGCCGGTCGGCGACGACCACGTCCCGCGGGTAGGTGAGGTCGGCAGCCCGCAGGGCGGCTGCGCGCTCCTCGGACAGCGACCGGACGGCCATGCCCCATCCTCCCCCGCGGGTTGCGGTCAGCCGCGGTGCAGCCCGGGCTGGACGACGCGGCGGGTCGACGCCGGATGCGTCTCGAGCCCGGCTGAGGGGCGGTGCGGTCGGGGCTGGAGGTCACCGCCGCAGTTCGGACACGTCCCACCCAGGCAGGCGTCGACGCACCGCGCGCACCAGGTGCACTCGTAGGTGCAGATCATCGCCTCGGTCGACTCGGGTGGCAGGTCGACGTCGCAGCACTCGCAGTTCGGTCGCAGCTCCAGCATGTCGGCAGTCTCGCAGCGAGGACCGGCGCCGATGGCGTCGGGCCGCCGGGCCACCGGGCCACAGGGCCACCGGGGCGGCGGTGGTCCCTCCCTCGCTACGTCACTGCTCACTCTGAGTGAGCAGTGACGTAGCGAAGGGGCCTCGAACCCCCCGGTCAGTGGACGCCGACGGTCTGGCGCTCGACCTCGATGAGCGCGACGACGCGGCGCAGGCGCCGATCGTACGGCTGGCCCGTGTAGGCGACGGCGAGCCGGTCGATGATCGTCCACGCCTCGTCACCCTCGAGCCACTCGACGACCCGGCCCCGGATGGCGACCGGGGTGAAGGCGTCGTCCGCCGGTGCCACGGACAGCGCGACCCGGGCGTCGCGGCGCAGGTTGCGGGCCTTGCGCGAGTCCGGCCCGGTGAAGACGACGACCGCGTCGCCCTGCGTGCCGACGAAGACCGGGGTGACGTGGGGCCCGCCGTCGGGCAGGACCGTCGCCAGGTGTGCGATCGGTGCGGCCTCGAGAGCCCGGCGTACCTCGGGCTCGAGCGCGCTCATCGGGACACCGCGTAGTGCAGGTGGGTCACGCCGGGGGCGGCGACGGCCTCCAGCAGCCTCAGGTCGACGTGCGTGGGCAGCTCACCGAAGAGGCGGCGCCCCGCCCCGAGCAGGACCGGCACCTGGTGCAGGATCACCTCGTCGACGAGGCCGGCGGCGAGTGCCGCCGTCGCGACCCCACCGCCCATGACGGCGACGTCCTTGTCCCCGGCGAGCCGGCGCGCGACCGTCACGGCGTCCGCGATCCCGGTGGTGACGAGCGTCTGGCGCTCGTGGTCGGCGGGCAGCGGCCGGTGGCTGACCACGACCATCGGTGCGGTGGGGTGCGGGGCGCCGCCCGCTGCCCAGCCCGAGTCGTCGTACGTGTTGCGCCCGACGAGCGAGACGCCGACGCGGGCGGCGGCGGCATCGAAGACGCGGCGGCTGGGCTCGGTCAGTGAGAACCCGTCGAAGACGGTGCTCCGGGTGTCGCCGTCGACGTACCAGTCGAAGAGGCGGGTGCCGTCGCCGAGCCCGCGCCCGGTGCCGGGGTCGCGCCCGGTGATGTAGCCGTCGACCGAGACCGAGAGTGCCACGAGGACCTTGGTCATGTCGCTGTCCTTTCGAGTTCCTTCAGGAGACTCCACGACCGTAGCAGACAAAGTTCCTTGAGGGAACCCCAACTGCTAGGTTGGCAGGATGCAGCGGACGAACTTCGGCGAGATGGCCTGCTCCATCGCGCGCACCCTCGACGTCATCGGCGAGCCCTGGTCGCCGCTCGTCCTGCGCGACGTGTGGGTGGGGCTCACCCGCTTCGAGCAGCTCCAGGCCGACCTCGGCATCTCGCGCAAGGTCCTGACCGAGCGACTCAACCACCTCGTCGAGCACGGCGTCCTCGAGCGCCGGCCGTACGACCGGCGTCCCCGGTACGAGTACGTCCTCACCGACAAGGGCGTGGAGCTCGTCGACCTGCTCATGGTCATGGTGGGTTGGGGGGACCGGTGGTTCGCCGGGACAGCGGGCCCCCCGGTCCTCTACCGGCACCACGCCTGCGGCGAGGTCAGCAGCGTCGACCTGCGCTGTGCGCACTGCGGGGAGGCGATGCACGCCCGCGACGTCGACGTGCTCCCCGGACCCGGAAGCGCAGCCTGACGCGCCGACGCCGAGACGGTCCGGGCGGCGTGGAAGGCTTTGCGCCTCCCACGCGTTGGACGGCACGTGAAGAAGATCGGCTTTCTGTCCTTCGGCCACTGGAGCCCGACGCCGCACTCGCAGACGCGGTCGGCGTCCGACGCGCTGCTCCAGTCGATCGACCTCGCGGTGGCCGCCGAGGAGCTCGGCGCCGACGGCGCCTACTTCCGGGTCCACCACTTCGCCCGCCAGCTCGCCTCGCCGTTCCCGCTCCTCGCGGCGGTCGGTGCCCGCACGAGCCGCATCGAGATCGGCACGGGCGTCATCGACATGCGCTACGAGAACCCGCTCTACATGGCCGAGGACGCCGGCGCGGCCGACCTCATCGCCGGCGGCCGGCTCCAGCTCGGCATCAGCCGCGGCTCACCCGAGCAGGTGGTCGACGGGTTCCGCTACTTCGGCCACGAGCCCGAGGGCGGCGACCACGCCGCGATGGCGCGCCGGCACACCGAGATCTTCCTCGACGTCCTGTCCGGCAAGGGTTTCGCCGAGCCGAACCCGCGTCCGATGTTCCCCAACCCGCCGGGCCTGCTGCGCGTCGAGCCACACTCCGAGGGGCTGCGCGAGCGCATCTGGTGGGGTGCCGGCAGCCGGGCCACGGCCGAGTGGACCGCCCAGCAGGGCATGAACCTCATGAGCTCGACGCTGCTCACCGAGGACACCGGGGTGCCGTTCCACCAGCTGCAGGCCGAGCAGATCCAGCGCTTCCGCGACGCGTGGAAGGCGGCCGGTCACGAGCGCGAGCCGCGGGTCTCGGTGAGCCGCAGCGTGTTCCCCATCGTCAGCGACCTGGACCGTGCCTACTTCGGCCGCGAGTCGGCCAGCCGCGACCAGGTCGGGGTCATCGACGGCGGCACGGCACGGTTCGGCAAGACGTACGCCGGCGAGCCGGAGCAGCTCGTCCGCGACCTCGCCGAGGACGAGGCGATCGCGGCAGCCGACACGTTGCTGCTGACCGTGCCGAACCAGCTCGGCGTCGACTACAACGCACACGTCATCGAAAGCGTGCTGACGCACGTGGCGCCCGGACTCGGTTGGCGCTGAGGTAGATCCGCGTCGAGCTCCTCGTCAGGGCTCCCAGACGGCGGCGTCGTGGGCGAAGACGACGCGCCGCGGGTCGAGCTCGAGGATGCGCGCCATCCACGGGCTCGGCTCCGGCAGAGGGGGTTCGTGCCCGAGCGTGGCGGCCTGCGCGGCGAGCGCGTCGGCCGACCAGGCCGAGGCCGTGTCGTGGGCCTGACCGGCGAGGACCACGGTGCCGTCGTCGCAGCGCAGGAGGACCGACTGGTGCCCGTCGACGTGCCCCGGCGTCGGCACGACGTGCACGCCGGGAGCGATCTCGGCCTCGCCGTCGAGCAGCTCGTAGCGGGCGCCCTCGAAGTCGACGAGGGCATCGACGGTGTAGTCGCCGGCGCGGGCCGTCTCGAGCTCGCGTCGCTGACAGTGGATCGGTCGGCCCGCGAACATCGGGTTGCCGCCGACGTGGTCGAAGTGCAGGTGGCAGTTGACGACGATGGCGACGTCGTCGACCCGGACGCCGACCGTGGCGAGCGCGTCGGCCACGTGCACGCGGCGCGGCCGGTACCACGCGTCGGTCTCGGCGTCCGCCGCGCCGAGCCCGGTGTCGAGGAGCAGCAGCCCCGCCGGCGTCCGGGCGAGGTAGCCGTACACGGCCTCGACCCGCGGGCTGCCCGTTCCCGTCTCCTCCGGTGGACGCACGAAGGTGCCGAGCCCGACCCGCACGACGTCGTCCACGCGCATGGCCCCCACCCTAGGAGGAGATGTCCTCGAGCGCCGCTCGTCAGGAGCGGCGCAGCAGCTCCTCGAGGGCCCGCCGGTACGCCGCCTCGGCCACTCGCGCGACGACCGGCCCGAACACGTCCGGCACACCCCGAACACGGATCCGCTGCCGCCAGCCGACGACGCTGCCCGTGGCGCTCGGGGTGACGCGCAGCGTGATCCGTCCGGTGACGACGTTGCCCTCCTTGCGGATGCGCGCGATGCCGGGGTCGTGCGCAGTGGGCGGCGCGTAGCTCTCGATGACCATGGGGTCGTCGAACCCGATCGGACCGAGCCCCGTGCGGGCCACGAAGCGCGCACCCGCCCTCAGCCGGGTCGGCTCCAGCACCTCGCCGGAGACGGTCGTCAGGGGGATGACGGCACCGTGCGTCCGCAGGTCGAGGACGCGTCGCCAGGCCTCGGGGGCGGGCAGTGGCGAGTCGATGGTCACCTCGAACCGGGCCATGCCGCCAGTGTGGCCCACGACGGAGCGGACCGCCCGAGGTTGCGCCGCAGGCAGGATGTGACCCGGCAGGCCCCCGCGGGTACTGAAGGCCTGTCGTGATCCGATGGGAGGACGTGCTGTGGGGTTGGAGTGCGTCGTCCTGCTCGACGAGCGAGGTGAGCCCGTCGGGTCGGCCCCCAAGCGCGACGTGCACCACGCCGACACCCCGCTGCACCTCGGGTTCTCCTGCTACGTCCTCGACGCGGACGACCGCCTCCTCGTCACGCGCCGGGCCACGTCGAAGCAGACCTTCCCCGGGGTGTGGACCAACTCGTTCTGCGGCCACCCATTGCCGGCTGAGCCGCTCGCCGCGGCCGTGCGACGGCGGGCGTCCCACGAGCTGGGCCTCGAGGTCGGTCCCGTGACGGTCGTCCTGCCCGACTTCCGGTACCGCGCGGAGACGGGCGGCGTCGTCGAGCTCGAGCTGTGCCCGGTGACGACGGTCCGGGTCGAGGCCGACGTGCCCCTCGCTCCCCTGGCCGGCGAGGTCGAGGAGTGGGAGTGGGTGCCGTGGCGGGAGTTCGCGGACGAGGTTGTCGCGGGCCGACGCACGGTGTCGCCGTGGTGCGTCGAGCAGGTCGTACGACTCGCCGACCTCGGCCCGCCGGCGTCGTGGCGCGGTGACGCCCGCCGGCTGCCGCCGGCGTTGCGGCCCCCGCACGTCCCGGCCCGGACCAGCGGCGTGACGGCTCCGGACGCGTCGACCTCGAGCGGCCGGCAACCCTCGACAGCACCCTTGCCCGGGGCCCTCCCGTGACCGAGGGTGGGAGGGTGTCGCCGACCCGCACCGACGTCGCGCCAGCCGACGTCGCCCGCACCCTCGCTGCCGCCGACGCGCTCCTCGCGGACGTCTGTGCTCGGCTGTCCGAGCAGTGGCGCGGCCGGTCGCCGGAGGCCGTGCCGGTCCTGCACGAGGACCTGCCGGAGGTGCTGCTCGCGTGGTTGTCCCCGCCGGGCGGCAAGCGCCTGCGTCCGGTGCTGTGCCACTGGGGATGGACGGCCGCGGGCGGCTCGACCACGACCCGCGACGACCTCGTCGCCACCTGCGCCGCGCTCGAGCTCGTCCACCTCTTCGCGCTCGTCCACGACGACGTCATGGACCGGTCGGACACCCGCCGGGGCCGGGTCGCCGTGCACGTCGAGGCGGCCAAGGCCCATGCCGGCGCCGGCGCGCTCGGCGACCCCGTCCTCTTCGGCGACAGCGTCGCCATCCTCTTCGGCGACCTGGCCCTGAGCGAGGCCTGGGCGCTCGTCGCGGGCGTCGGTGCCCGGGTCCGGCACGCCTGGGCCGACATGCTGCACGAGCTCGTGCAGGGCCAGCTGCTCGACGTCACCGGTGCTGCCGGGCGCAGCCGCGACCTCGGACGCGCCCGGCTCGTGGCCCGGCTCAAGTCGGGGGCCTACACGGTGCAGCGGCCGCTCGAGCTCGGCGCGCTCGCCGCCGGGGCGAGGCCCGAGCCCGTCGCCGCGCTGTCGACCTTCGGGGCACACCTCGGCGAGGCGTTCGCCCTGCGCGACGACGTCCTCGGCGTCTGGGGCGATCCTCGCCGCACGGGCAAACCCGTCGGGGACGACCTCCTGTCGGCCAAGCCGACCGTCCTGCTCGCCGAGGCGATGCGGCTCCTGCCCGCCGACGTCGTCTCCCGTTACCTCGGCGACGCGGGCTCCATCACCCCCGACGACGTGCCCGTCGTCCAGCAGCTGATGCGCGAGGCGGGCGTGCTGGCCCGCGTCGAGGACCGCATCCGTGCCGAGGTGGAGCAGGCGTTCGCGGCCCTCGACGACGCGTCGCTGGACGCGGACGCGGCGGCCGGGCTGCGCGAGGTCGCAGCGTCGATCGCCTGGAGGGACTCGTGAGCGTCGTCGTCATCGGCGCCGGGCTCTCGGGGCTGTCCGCCGCCTGCCACCTCCTCGGGCGGGGCCACGAGGTCACCGTCGTCGAGCGCCACGACGCCCCGGGCGGACGCGGGCTCCGGCTCGTGCGCGACGGGTTCACGTTCGACACGGGCCCGACCGTGCTGACGATGCCGGGCCTCGTCGGCGACGCGCTCGCCGCGGCCGGCAGCTCGATCGAGGACGCCCTGCCGATGCGGCGCCTCGACCCCGCCTACCGTGCGTGCTTCGCCGACGGGAGCCGGATCCTCGTGCGCCACGGCGTCGAGGCGATGCGCGAGGAGATCGCCGCCATGTGCGGGCCGCGTGACGCGGCGGCCTTCGTCGACTTCGTCGCGTGGCTGCGGCGGCTCTACCGCGTCGAGATGCTGCACTTCATCGACGCCAACTTCGACTCGCCGCTTGACCTGCTCGCCTCGCCCCGCGCCGCGCTCGAGCTCGTCCGGCTCGGGGCCTTCCGCCGCCTCGGACCGGTCGTGCGCGAACGGTTCCGCGACGAGCGGCTGCACCGGCTCTTCTCTTTCCAGGCCCTGTACGCCGGGCTGTCGCCGGAGAGCGCCCTCGCCCTCTACGCGGTGATCACGTACATGGACACCGTCGAGGGCGTGTACTGGCCCCGGGGCGGCATGGACGCGGTGCCGGCAGCACTGGCGGACGCGGCGTCGCGCGCGGGGGCGGACCTGCGGTTCGGCGCCGCCGTGTCACGGCTCGTCCTCGACCGCCGTGGCGCGGTGGCGGGCGTCGAGCTCGAGTCCGGCGAGCGCATCACCGCCGACGCCGTCGTCTGCACCCTCGACCTGCCCATGGCGTACGAGCGGCTGCTCCCTGAGCTGCGAGCGCCGCGGGTCACCCGGACGGGGACGTACTCGCCGTCCGCCGTCGTCTGGCACGTCGGGGCGCACGGGCAACCCGCCCCGGGCGTCGGGCACCACAACATCCACTTCGGGGCCGACTGGGACGGTGCGTTCCGGGCCCTGGTCGACGACGGTCGGCTCATGCCGGACCCCTCGCGCCTCGTCACCGTCCCGACCGTCACCGAGCCGGGCCTGGCGCCGGAAGGCGACTCGGTGCTCTACGTCCTCGAGCCGGTGCCGAACCTGTCGGCGCCGATCGACTGGCGGCGCGAGCGGGGCCCGGCGCGTGAGCGCCTGCTGCGCTTCCTCGAGTCGGCCGGGTACCCGAGCGACGTCGTCACGGAGGAGCTCGTCACGCCGCTGGACTGGCAGCGCCTCGGGATGCACCTCGGCACGCCGTTCGCCCTGGCCCACACCTTCATGCAGACCGGGCCGTTCCGGCCCTCGAACGTCGAACGACGCGTGCCGGGCCTCGTGTTCGCCGGGTCGGGGACGGTTCCGGGCGTCGGCGTGCCGATGGTGCTCGTCAGCGGCAAGCTCGCGGCGCAGCGGGTCGACGCGTACCTGCCGCCGCGCGCCGGCGCACCTGGCGGCCGCCCCCGGCGAGCCAGCCGGGCCGGGGCAGCGCGATGACTGCGGCGTCGCGTCCCGCCGACGCGCTGCTCGTCGAGGGCTACCGCCGGTGCGCCCGCGTCACCCGCGAGCACGGCACGACCTACTACTGGGGCACGCTGCTGCTCCCGCCCGAACGGCGTCGTCACGTCCATGCCGTGTACACCCTGTGCCGGCTCGCCGACGACATCGTCGACGACCCGGGCGCCACCGGCGGCGACCGGGTCGCCGCCACGACGACCCGGCTGGCCGAGTTCGCCGACCGGTTCCGCGCGGTCGTGCGCGGCGAGCCGACGGACGACCCCGTCCTCGCCGCGATCCGGCACAGCGTCCACGTCTGCCGCATCGCGGACGAGTGCTTCGAGCGCTTCTTCGCCGCCATGGCCCAGGACCTCACCCGGTCGACGTACGAGACGTGGGAGGACCTGCTCGCCTACATGGACGGCTCGGCCGCCGTCATCGGCGAGATGATGCTGCCCGTGCTGCGGCCGCGCGACGTGGCGGCGCTGGCCCCCGCCCGGTCCCTCGGGCTGGCCTTCCAGCTGACGAACTTCCTGCGCGACGTCGGCGAGGACCTCGACCGCGGCCGCGTCTACGTGCCTCGGGAGGACCTGCGTCGCTTCGGCGCCGACCCGCACGAGCGCGCCGTGTCACCGGCGTGGCGCGAGCTGATGCGCTTCGAGATCGCCCGCAACCGCGAGCTCTACCGGCTGGCCGACGCCGGCATCCCGATGCTGCCGCCGTCCTCGGCACGGTGCGTCGCGGCGGCCCGCACCCTCTACGCGCGCATCCTCGACCGGATCGAAGCCCGCGACTACGACGTCTTCACGGGCCGCGCGCGGGTGCCCACGTGGCACAAGGCGGCCCTGTCGACGCGCATCCTCGTCCTCGGGCCCACCCTGGGCCCCACCCTCGGCCCGACCCGGCGATCGGCGGTCACCCCATGACGTTCCGCACCCTGCGCACCGGCCCCGACGCCACCCAGCCCTCGCCGCGTCGACCCGCCAACCCCCTGCGCGTGCTCCCGGAGGAGCCACGCGACCTCCTCGCCGGCACGTGGCGAAAGGCGCGCCCGTCGCGGATCCACCGCTCCATCCTCGACGCCCAGGGTCGCGACCCCGGGGGGTGGCACGTCGTCGGCGCGTCGGCCGACGTCGGGTCGACGCGGTCGCTGACCCGGACGGTCGCGGGCCGCGAGGTCGTGCTGTGGCGGTCCGCCGACGGGACGCTGCTCGCCGGGCCGGGTGCCTGTCCGCACCTCGGTGCCCTGCTCGACGACTGCGAGGTCATGCACGACCGCGTGTACTGCCGGTGGCACGGGCTCGCGCTCGGTCCCGGGGTGCGCCGGGACTGGCTCACCCTGCCCGCGCTCGACGACGGCGTGCTGCTGTGGGTCCGGCTGCCGACCGAGGGCGAGGAGGCCACCGACGCCCCGGCCCTGCCCGTGCGCCCTCCGGCGGCGCGGTCGTTCGCGACCGTCGTCGCGGTGCGCGGCGCGTGCGAGCCGGCCGACGTCGTCGCCAACCGCCTCGACCCCTGGCACGGCACGTGGTACCACCCGTACGCCTTCAGCCACCTCACCGTCGACGACGACGCGTCCGCCGACGACCGCCTCGTCGTCGACGTCGCCTTCCGCGTGACGCGCCGGCATGCGGTCCCGGTGCGCGCCGAGTTCACCTGTCCCGACGCCCGGTCCATCGTCATGACGATCGTGGAGGGAGAGGGCGCGGGCAGCGTCGTCGAGACCCATGCCACCCTCGTCGGACGCGACCGTTCGGGCGTGCCGACGACCGTCATGACCGAGGCGACGATCGCGCACTCGGACCGGCCGGGGTTCGCCGTGGCCCGGCGTGCGGCCGCCCTGCTGCGCCCGGCGGTCGCCGCGACGGCCCGCCGGCTGTGGGTCGACGACATGGCCTACGCCGAGCGCCGGTGGCTGCTGCGCGACCGCGGGGAGACCTACGGCTACTGACGCCTCGCCGCGAGCGCGCGGCGGAGCCGGTGGACGACGGGCTGTCCCAGCCCCCGCGTCGGCACCGACCAGAGGTCGTGCCCGGGCAGTCCGCGCGCCGCGAGCAGGGCGTTGGCGGCGAGCCAGCCCGTCGTCGCCGCGCGTTCCATGAGGGCGACGGGCAGGTCGCAGCGGACGCCGTCACCCGCGAGCACGACCCTGGGGTCGGGGGTCAGGACGCCGGGACGGGACGCCCACGGGTCGGTCCCCGCCAGCGGGCAGTCGTCGGCCAGCAGCCACTCCTCGTGCAGCGCCGCCGCGCCCGACAGCTCGGGGTGCAGCCGGTCCAGCTGGCGTCCCAGCTCGGCGCGCAGGTCGCCCTCCCGCGTGCCGGGCGGCAAGGCGTAGGCGTGCAGCTCGACGACGCACCCTCCGGTCCGGCGCGCCCACGCTGACGCGCCGGCCTCCATGCGGTCGACGAACGTGACGTTGTCGAGGGGGCCGTAGCCGCTCGTGCCGAGGAACAGCGGACTGCCTTCTGCCGCAGGTCGATCCAGCCAGCGACGCCACACCGCGAACGCCGGGGCCGACCGCTGGCGGGACACGGCGTCACGCCAGGGGCCGTCGCCCAGCCACGCGGCACCGGCGAGACGCTGGAGCGCGGCCCGGTCGACCGCGAGCACGACGGCGTCCGCGACGAGCGACGCGCCGTCGTCGAGCTGGGCCCGGACGGCGCCGCCATCGTCGTCGAGCCGCGTCACCGAGGTGCCCGTACGCACGTCGACGCCGAGCCGCCGGAGGTAGCCGGCGAGCGGGCCCCACAGCGCGGTGTCGTAGTCGTCGTCGGGCACGTCGAAGAGCAGGCCCTCGGCCGAGCCGGTGAAGTACGTGTGGAACATCGCGACGAGCTCGCCGCCGGAGAAGTCCCGCGGGTCGGCGAAGAAGCTGCGGGCGAAGACCTCGAGGGCCAGGTGCCGGGCCTCGTCCGGGAAGCGCAGCTCGTCGAGCACGTCGGCGGCGCTGCGTCCGTCGAGCTCGGAGTACGTCTGCGGGAACCGGACGTCGAGCAGGCCCAGGGCCGCCCCGACGTCGACGCGTCGCAGGGCCGACAGGGGGAAGCTCGGGCTGCGCGCCACGAAGGCGGCGATCGACAGCGGCGGCGTCCGGGGGATCCGGGCGAACGAGTCGGTCGGACCGTCGGCGAGGGTCAGCGGGTAGTCGGGCACGGGCACGAGCCGCTCGAGCCCCGGGTCGGCCCGCCGGAGCAGGCTGCGCAGGTTGTAGTACTGCCGGAAGAAGGCGTGGAACCCGCGGCTCATCGTCAGCGTGTCGCCGCCGGCCGCGTCACCGGCACCGGTGCCCACCGGCCACGAGCGCACCCGGCCCCCCAGCGTCGCCTCGCGCTCGACGAGCACGACCTCGACCCCGCGCTCGGCGAGCCCGGTGGCGGCGGCGAGGCCGGCGATCCCGCCACCGACGACGAGGACCCGCCCCGGGCGGCCTTGCGGCGCCGGGGAGGCCGAGGCCGCACGGTGCAGCTCGGCGCGCCGGTCGAGGCCGGGCCGCCACGGGTGCCCGGGCCCCCAGGGGGGCCACGGTCCCCACGTGCTCCGGGGCCCCGGGCCGCGCCGGGCGCGCGCCGTCATCGCCGGGGTCGCCGGCCGACGACGGTGTGCACCGTGCCGCGCTGCCAGCCGGGGACGGGGTGCGTCGCGACCTGCTCGAACCCGGCCCGACGCAGCCGCTCCTCGAGCTGTGCCGTGGAGTCCATGTCGAGGACGCTGCGCCAGAGGTAGCGGTAGATCGCCGTGTGCCGCGAGGTGAGCCAGCCGAGCGGCACGACGACGGTCCAGCAGACGGCGGTCCACACGAGCGTCGACACGGGCCGGCCGCGCACGGAGTAGTCGTGCACGACGAGGACCCCGCCGGGCCGCAGCACGTCGCGCACCGACCGCAGCAGGGCGTCACGGTCGGGCACGTTGCGCACGAGGTAGGCGGCGAGGACGCCGTCGAGGCCGCCCTCCTCACGCGCCGTCGTGAGCTCGGGCTGCGACGCGAGCTCCTCGGCCCGCCCCCGCGCGAACCGCACCCACGAGGGCCACCTCTTGGCCCGGGCGACCTCCAGCATGCCCTCGGACCCGTCGACGCCGAGGAGCGACGCCTGGGCCGACCCGAGCGCGTCGACGACCGCCCGCGTCGAGGCCCCCGACCCGCACCCGAGGTCGAGCAGCCGGAGGGGTCCGGCCGCCTCGGGGGACGATCCGGACCGGCCGCGTCCGTCGCGCGCGCCGCGGACGAGGTGCCCGGCGGACGAGCGCAGCTGGCGGTGGTAGCCGGGGCTGAGGCCGACCATGAGGTCGTACCGGTCCGCGACGGCGTCGAAGGCCTCGGGGACGTCGGGCCGGGTCACCGCTGCACCCACGGGTCCTCCTCCTCCGCACGGGCGCGGGACCGCTTGGCCCGTTCCCACAGCACGATGGTGCCCGCGACGAGGGCGAACCCGAAGAGGTAGTCCTCGACGGGGACGTCCCAGGGCCAGCGGAGGCCGAGGTGCTGTCCCGGCGCGTAGAGCACGATGGGCGCGGACAGCTTGGTCAGCCAGCCGTCGACGAGCACCTGGAACGCGAAGACGATCGCCATGGCGAGCCAGAACTGCGCCCGCGCGAAGACCCGCGTGCCGGACCAGCGCTCGAGCGCGACGGTCGCGAGCACCGCGGCGACGGCGAGGACGGTGTACTCAGGCATCGCGCGCCCGACCCACGCGGTGTCGCAGCACGGACAGCACCCGCCCGACCGCCTCGTACGTCAGCAGACCGCAGACCGGCACGACGACGAAGAAGACGAGCTCCTCGAGTGGCATCCCACCGGGCAGGTCGATGCCGGTGACGTAGGCCGGGTTGTAGCTCCAGTGGCCCCGGTGGATGCCGAGGAGGTCCCACGCCGAGAAGACGACGACGACCGGCACGAGAGCCATGACGAGCAGGACCGGCCGGCGGTACACCCGGGCGCGAAGGACGAACTCCAGCGGCAGGGTCACCGCGAGGCAGCCGGCCATGAGGAGGAGGTACTGGTAGCGGTCCAAGGGGCTCCGATCGACGCCGTGCCGTCACCGTACCCAGCGACCCCGCCGCGCCCATCGGTCCACGATGCTCGTGACACCTGTCATGGACGGTTCGTGACGACTGCCGCTGCGCGCGAGGGGTGCCGGGCACGACAGTGATGGCATGACATCAGCGATGTGGTCCCCGGGCGATGACCCGGACCCCGCAGCCATCGAGCTGCGCTCCCTCGTCAAGGTCTTCGCCCCACGCCGAGGCGCCGACTCCGAGGTCCGGGCCGTCGACGGCCTCGACCTGCGCATCGGACAGGGCGAGGTGGTCGCGTTCCTCGGCCCGAACGGTGCCGGCAAGACGACGACCCTCGACATGGTCCTGGGCCTCACCGAGCCGACGAGCGGCACCGTCGAGGTCTTCGGCCGCCGTCCCCGCGCGGCCGTCGTCTCGGGCCAGGTCTCGGCGGTGCTGCAGACCGGTGGCCTGCTGCGCGACCTCACGGTCCGCGAGACGGTCCGGATGATCGCCTCGACGTACGCGGCTCACGCGCCCGTCGAGGAGGTCATCGGGCGCGCCGGCCTGACGGCGATCGCCGACCGGCGCGTCTCGAAGTGCTCCGGCGGCGAGCAGCAGCGGCTGCGTTTCGCCCTGGCGCTGCTGCCCGACCCGCGCCTGCTCGTCCTCGACGAGCCCACCGCCGGCATGGACGTCACGGCCCGCCGCGACTTCTGGGACACCATGCACGCCGACGCCGACGCCGGCCGCACCGTCGTCTTCGCGACGCACTACCTCGAGGAGGCCGACGCCTTCGCCGACCGGATCGTCCTCGTCGCCGGCGGACGGGTCGTCGCCGACGGCACGACCGCCGAGATCCGCGCTCGCGCCACCGGGCGCACGGTGTCCGCGGCGCTGCCGGCGTCGATGCTGGCCCCCTCGGTCGAGCGGCTGCGCGCCCTCGAGGGCGTCCGCTCGGTGGTCGAGCGCGGCAACCGGGTCGTCGTCTCGGCGGCCGACTCCGACGCCGTCGCCCGCGTGCTCCTCGTCGAGCTCGGTGCCGGCGACCTGGAGATCACCAGTGCCGGGCTCGAAGAGGCCTTCATGACCCTGACCGGCGGCACCGGACCGGAGACCGCCCCGCTCACCACGACCCCCACCGACCATCTGCAGGAGCTCGTCCGATGAACGCCACCTTCGTCCTGCTCGACCTCCGGCGCATCACGCGCAACTGGAGCTCGATGTTCTTCACGGCGGTCCTGCCCGCCTTCTTCTACCTCATCTTCGGGGCCACCGTCGACGCCAAGGGCGCCGACATCGGCAACGGCAACGTCGCGATGTACGTCATGATCACCATGGCCGCCTACGGCGCCGTCACCGCCACGACGAGCATCAGCGCCAACGCCGCCGTCGAGCGGGTCCAGGGCTGGGGGCGCCAGATCGGGCTGACGCCGCTGGCCGACTCCTCCTACATCGCCGGCAAGGCGCTCGTCGCGATGTCGGTGGCGGCGATCCCGGTGGCTCTCACGTACCTCCTCGGGGCCGCCACCGGCGCCCACGGCTCCGCCACGGCCTGGCTGCTGAGTGCCCTCCTGACGCTCGTCGGCTCGGCGGTCTTCGCCGTCTACGGTCTCCTCATGGGTACCGCGTTCCAGTCCGAGGCGTCGGTCGGGGCGGCATCGGGCTCGATCGTCGTGCTCGCCTTCCTCGGCAACCTGTTCGTGCCGCTGTCGGGTGGACTCCTCGCCTTCGCCAAGCTCACGCCGCTCTACGGGTACGCGGCGCTGGCCCGCTACCCCCTGACCGAGGGCTGGCTGACCGACGGGTCGCGCGACCCGCTGTGGCTGCCTGTCGCGAACGTCGTCGGGTGGACGCTGGTCCTCGGCGCCCTGGCGACGTGGTTCGTCCGGCGTGGCCGGGAGCGCCAGTGACCACCTCGCCCTCGCCGGACCACAACCCGTGGGAGCGGTGGGGCTGGGTCGTCCAGTCGGTGTGGCTCGTCTTCCTCCTCTTCCCCGTCTTCGCCATCGTCTCCGCGGACGGGCCGTGGTGGCAGCGCGTCGTGGGCCTCGTCCTCACCGTGGTCTTCGGCGCGCTCTACGCGACGGGCTCACGCCACCTCGACGTGCTCCGGAAGGCGTGCCGGCCGCAGTACGGCGTGGGGGCCCTGTACCTGGCCGGGCTCGTGGTCTGCACGCTCGGGACGCTGGCGATCATCGGCACCGACAGCCTCAGCTTCGTGCCGTTCGTCGTCTCGTTCGCGATGTTCGCGCTCCCGCTGCTGTGGTCGCTCGGCATCGCCGTCGTCGCCGTCGTGGGCTCGGTCCTCGTCGCGGTGCTCGTCGAGCCCGACGAGGGCGCCTGGGTCGTCGTCGCCATCGTGTTCGCCGTCAGCGCGATGACGGCCGGCATCCGGCTCATGAGCGACCGCGGCCGTGCCTACGAGGCGATGTCGCGCGAGCTGGCCCTCGTCGAGGAGCGCGAGCGCGTCGCCCGCGACGTGCACGACGTCCTCGGCCACTCGCTCACCGTCGTCACCGTCAAGGCCGAGCTCGCCGAGCGGCTCGTCGACCTCGACCCGGCCCGAGCCCGCGCCGAGCTCGCCGAGATCCAGGCGTTGAGTCGCCAGGCCCTCGCCGAGATCCGCGCCACCGTCGGTGGGCTCCGGGCGGCACGCCTCGACGCCGAGCTCGCCTCGGCCAGAGCTGCGCTCGCGGGCGCCGGTATCGAGGGCCACGTCCCTGCCGACCACGCCGTCGTCGACCCGCGCCACCGCGTCGTGCTCGCGTGGGTCCTGCGGGAGGCCACGACCAACGTCGTGCGCCACAGCGACGCCGACGAGTGCTGGGTCGAGCTCGACACCAACCGGCTCACCGTCCGCGACGACGGCCGCGGCCTCGAGGACCGGCCCGAGGGCAACGGCCTGCGCGGCATCCGTGAGAGGGTCGGGGCGGCCGGCGGCCGGCTCTCGCTGGCCACCGGACCGGAAGGACACGGGACCGTGCTGGAGGTGACGCTGTGAGCGACCCGATCAAGGTGCTGCTCGCCGACGACCAGGCCCTCGTCCGTGGGGCGCTCGCCGCCCTGCTCGCGCTCGAGACCGACCTCGAGGTCGTCGCCGAGGTCGGGCGCGGCGACGAGGTCGTCGACGCCGCACGCGCGTCGGGCGCGCAGGTGTGCCTCCTCGACATCGAGATGCCGGGCCGGGACGGCATCGCGGCCGCGGCCGCGGTGCGCGACGCGCTGCCCGGGGTCCGGACGCTCGTCGTCACGACGTTCGGACGGCCCGGCTACCTGCGACGTGCCCTCGAGGCCGGGGCCTCCGGCTTCGTCGTCAAGGACACGCCCGCGCGCCAGCTCGCCGAGGCGGTGCGACGCGTCCACGCAGGGCTGCGCGTCGTCGACCCGTCCCTCGCCACCGAGTCGCTCGTCGACGGCGCCAACCCGCTGACGGAACGCGAGCGCGAGGTCCTCACCGTCGCCCTGCGCGGCGGCACCGTCGCCTCGATCGCCGGGCTCGTCCACCTGTCGCCCGGCACGGTCCGCAACCACCTGTCCTCGGCCATCGGCAAGACCGGCACCTCGACGCGCGCCGAGGCCGCCCGCGTCGCGCAGGACCGCGGCTGGCTGTAGGAGTCTGGGAGCAACCTGCGGGCTCGATGTCCCTGAACTGGGAGAACGGCAAAGCGCAGTTCCGCTGCCTGGAAACAGTTGCCGAACAGGGCCAACGGGGGCATCGCACAACCTCCCGCGGGTGGCGGCGCGCCGGTAGCGTCGAACGGCGACCGGGCTCGCCGACCGGCTCGTCATCCGGCACAGCCTGTCGTCCAAGGAGACCCACCGCATGTACAGACCCACCCGCCTGGCCGTCGCCGGCGGCGCGATGACCGCCCTCGCGGCGTCCGCGTTCGCCCTCGGCAGCGTCCCGGTCGCCGGTGCCACCGCCGCGGCGGCGACGCACGGCACCGGCACCTCGACGCCGATCAAGCACGTCGTCGTCATCTTCGGGGAGAACATCTCCTTCGACCACTACTTCGCGACCTACCCGCATGCCGCCAACCTGCCCGGCGAGACCCTCCAGGGCACCTCGACCCCCGCACCCGCCTTCACGGCCGCGCCGAACACCCCGCGCGACATCGCCACGCTCGCGCACGACGGCCTGCTCGCGCCGAACAACCCGAACGCCGACCAGCCCATGCGCCTCACCCCGGGCCAGGCCGTCACGTGCGACCAGGACCACACGTACCGGAACGAGCAGCGCGCCTACGACGGCGGAGCCATGGACAAGTTCGTCGAGTTCGTCAGCCGTGACGCCTGCAAGCCGGGACACTTCGCGTCCCCGGGCCTGACCATGGACTACTACGACGGCAACACCGTGACGGCCCTGTGGAACTACGCGCAGAAGTACGCGATGAGCGACAGCTCGTACAGCACCACCTTCGGACCCAGCTCACCCGGCGCCATCAACCTCGTGTCGGGGCAGACGCACGGGGTGCGCGAGTACACGGCTGCGAGCGACCCGGCCCACCCCACGCCGGTCCTGCCCACCTCGAGCGACTACACGGTCCGCTTCCCCGACGCGAACGGCGTCGGCACGATGATCAACGACCCCGACCCCGTCTACGACGACTGCTCGAACGCCAGCCACACGACGAGGAACACGCTCGCCGGCATGCAGGCCTCGAACCGGAACGTCGGTGACCTGCTCGGCGCCAAGGGCGTCAGCTGGGGCTGGTTCCAGGGCGGCTTCCGACCCACCACGCCCTACGACCCCACCACCGGCACGCCGGCCGCCTGCCTCGCCACGCACACCAACGCCGCGGGCCTCAGCTCGACCGACTACAACCCGCACCACGAGCCGTTCCAGTACTACGCGTCGACGGCCAACCCGCACCACCTCGCGCCGGCGTCGGTCGCCGAGATCGGCCACGACGGGCGCGCCAACCACCAGTACGACCTCGCCGACTTCGACCAGGTCGTCGGCACGGACCGGCTGCCGGCCGTCAGCTTCCTCAAGGCCGCGAACTACCAGGACGGGCACGCGGACTACTCCGACCCCGTCGACGAGCAGCGCTTCGTCATCCGGGAGGTCAACGCGATCGAGCAGTCCCCGAACTGGAAGGACACCGCGGTCATCCTCGCCTACGACGACTCGGACGGCTGGTACGACCACGTCGCCGCGCGGCTGACCAACGCGTCCGACGGCACCGACGACGCGGCCTGGTGCATCGACGCCGCGGCGGCCGGGGTCCCCGTCGAGGGCGGCTACCTGGACCGGTGCGGTCCCGGCCCGCGCCAGCCGCTCCTCGTCGTGTCGCCGTACGCACGGACCAACTTCGTGGACCACACCCAGACCGACCAGGCCTCGATCCTGCGGTTCATCGAGGACAACTGGAGCACCGGCCTCATCGGCGACCACTCCGCCGACGCCCGGGCCGGGTCGCTCGAGCACCTGTTCCACTTCCCGAACGCCAAGGCCCCGAAGGTCCTGCTCGACCCGACGGACGGCACGATCGCGTCCGTGGAGTCGGTCCACGGCTCCTCGCACGACTGACGCCGCGACGGTGCCGGACGCGAGACGGACACACGGCAGCCACCAAGCCGTGACCGATTCGTGTCCGGCCCCGTGCCCGGGAACGCGCTCCGGGGCGGGTCGCCGACGCTAGAGTCCGCTCGCGCGATCCTGCGCTCCACTGAATCCACAGGGAGTCTCACTCATGGACTGGTACACCAAGGTGCTCAAGAACTACGTCGGGTTCTCGGGCCGCGCCCGCCGCACCGAGTACTGGATGTTCACGCTGTTCAACGTCATCATCGGCGGCATCCTCAACGTCCTCTACTCGGCCACCCACTCGTCGATCTTCTACGTGCTGTACGTCCTGTACCTGCTCGCCGTGCTGCTGCCGAGCATCGCCGTCGGCATCCGGCGCCTGCACGACACCAACCGCACGGGCTGGTGGCTGCTCATCGGGCTGGTCCCGTTCGTCGGCGCCATCGTCCTCATCGTCTTCTTCGCCACCGAGGGCAACCGCGGCGCCAACCAGTACGGCGCGGACCCCAAGGGCATCGAGTCCGGCGCCGCCCCGGCGACCGCCTGACGCGTCACCGCACGAAC
>NZ_JBNDHY010000037.1:0-32784 GCF_056755315.1 Monashia sp. HAY1-2A | reverse complement strand
GGGTGGTGTGCAGAGGACTCTCGTATCCCCCCCCCCCCCCCCATTCCCCCCCCTCGCACACCGCTAGTCTCGGCGCATGGCGTCTCCGCGGCTCATGCTCCTCGACTCGGCCTCGCTGTACTTCCGGGCCTTCTTCGGCGTTCCCGAGGTGATCGGCCCGAGCGGCACCCCGACCAACGCGGTTCGCGGACTCCTCGACATGATCGCCTCCCTCGTCGAGCGCGCCCACCCCACCCACCTGGCCGCCTGCTGGGACAACGACTGGCGGCCGGCCTTCCGCGTCGCGGCCATCCCGTCGTACAAGGCGCACCGCGTGGCCGCCCGCGGCGAGAACGAGCTGAACGGCGAGGAGGCGCCCGAGGCCCTCACCGTCCAGGTGCCGATCATCGTCGACGCCCTGCGCGCCCTCGGCCTGGCCCGCGTCGGAGTCGACGGGCACGAGGCCGACGACGTCATCGGCACGCTGGCCACCACATGGTCCGGGCGGATGCCCATCGACATCGTCACCGGCGACCGCGACCTGTTCCAGCTCGTCGACGACGCCAACGGCGTGCGCGTCGTCTACACCGCCCGGGGCGGGGTCCGCGCCCCCGACTTCGTCGACCAGGCGTTCATCGCCGAGAAGTACGGCGTCGCGAACGGACGCGCCTACGCCGACATGGCGGCCCTGCGGGGCGACACGAGCGACGGCCTGCCGGGCGTCGCCGGCATCGGTGAGAAGACGGCCGCCAAGCTCATCACGACCTACGGGACGCTGGAGGGGCTGCGCGCGGCGATCGACGGGGGCGACCCAGCGCTCAAGGGCGCCCAGCGGGCCAGGCTCGAGGCCGCCGGCCAGTACCTCGACGCCGCGCCACGCGTGGTCGAGGTGGTCCGCGACGCCCCGCTGCCCGACGTCGACCTCGCCCTGCCGACCGCGGTCGCCGACCCCGCGCTGATGTCGCGCCTGGCCCTCGAGCACGGCCTGACGTCGTCCTTCGACCGCGTCGTCACCGCCCTCGGCATCCGCTGACCCGGGCTCCGGTACGCGAAGAGGTCGGTCCCGGACGGGACCGACCTCCTCGTGACGGCCCGACGGGCCGCGGCGTCAGAGAGCGCGGACGCGCATCGCCTGCGGGCCCTTGGGGCCCTGCTCGACGTCGAACTCGACGGCCTGGTTCTCCTCGAGGCTCCGGTAGCCGTTGCCGGTGATCTCGGAGTAGTGGACGAAGACGTCCGGGCCCTCGGTCGGAGCGATGAAGCCGAAGCCCTTCTCCGCGTTGAACCACTTGACAGTTCCCTGTGCCATGTCTGGCTCCTTCAGGTTGGAGGTCGGAGCCGCTCGGACGAGGGCTCCGTGTCGCCACAAACGCACGACCCCAGAGACCTGAGATGAGGCGCGCTCGCTGTTCGGTCCTTGCGAGCGTGCGAGCACAGCACCAAAAACGTCGACGGTCCCACCAGCCTAGCCGACGGCACCGGCAGACGACGACTCGACAGCGGGCCGGGTGCCGCTCCCCCGCCTCGGCGAGACCATGCGGGCGGCGGGCGTCAGTCGATGCGGTCGGCGGCCACGACGCCGCGGAGCACGCCGTCGGACGCGCGTCGCGCGGTCTCCTGCAGGACCGGGTCACCGGCGTCTGTGAGCTGCCCGAGCAGGTCGACGACCTGCTTGCACCGGCGGACGAAGTCGCCTGCGGCGAGGTCGGTGCCGCGCAGGACGTCCTCGAGCCGCTGGCCGCTCGCCCACCGGTGGACCGCCCACGCGATGCCCGCGTCCGGCATGGCCGTGCGGGGCAGCGCGAGGGCGCCCTCGGCGTCCTCGAGGTCGGACCAGATGCGCACCATGCGGTCGTAGGCCTCGCGAACCTCGTCGTTGGGCCATCGCGGTGCGAGTCCACCGTCCTCGCGCCGCGGCTCGTGCACGAGCGTCGACACGACCGCGGCGAGCGACGGCGGGTCGAGCCGACGCCACAGGCCCTCGCGCAGCGACTCGGCGGCGAGGAGGTCCTTCTCGGTGTAGAGGCGGCCCAGCCGGTCGCCGTCACCGGTGACCCGCGTCCCGCCGTCGGCGAGGTAGCCCATCTCGCCGAGCAGGTCGCAGATGCGGTCGAAGGTCTTGGCCACCGAGTTGGTCCGGCCATCGATCTTGCGCTGCAGACCCTCGGTCTCGCGCCTGAGGCGGAAGTACCGCTCGGCCCACCGCGCGTGCTGCTCGCGGTCCGGGCACCGGTGGCAGGGGTGGTGCCGCAGCGCCCGCAGCAGCTCCTCGATGCGGGCGTCCGTCGGGTCCTGGGACGGCTCGGACCCGCCGCGCCGGGGCGGGTCGTACGGGACGGTGGCGCGCAGGGTCGCGGCGAGGTCACGGCGCGCCTTAGGGTTCTTGGCGTTGAACTGCTTGGGAACCCGCATCGTGCCCAGGGGCTCGATGGGCGTCGGCACGTCGTGCAGGGTCAGGCGACGCAGGTGGTGGTCCTCGGTGACGACAGAGGGCGAGGCGGGGTCACCCTTGCCGCCACGGTTCGGCATGACGACGACGGCCAGGCCCGTGTGCCGGCCCGCGGGGATACGGACGATGTCGCCGATCTTGAGGCTCTCCAGCGAGATCGCGGCGGCTGCCCGCATGGAGGCGGACCTGCGCTTGGCGCCCTCCTTCTCCAGGCTGCGGATCTCCTCGCGCATGGCGGCGTACTCGGTGAAGTCGCCGAGGTGGCAGGCCATCGACTCGGCGTACCCGGCGAGCGCCTCCTCGTTGCGGCGGACCGTGCGCACGAACCCGACGACCGCGCGGTCGGCCTGGAACTGGGCGAACGAGGTCTCGAGGACAGTTCGGGCGGTGTCGCGGCCGAACTGGCGCACGAGGTTGACCGCCATGTTGTACGTGGGCCGGAAGCTCGAGCGCAGCGGGTAGGTGCGGGTCGAGGCGAGACCGGCGACGGCCGCCGGGTCGAGGCCGCGGTTCCACAGCACGACCGCATGGCCCTCGATGTCGATGCCGCGGCGCCCGGCACGACCCGTCAGCTGGGTGTACTCGGCCGGCGAGATGTCGACGTGGTTCTCCCCGTTGAACTTGACCAGTCGCTCGAGGACGACGGTCCTGGCCGGCATGTTGATCCCCAGGGCGAGCGTCTCGGTGGCGAACACGGCCCGGATGCGGCCCTGCGTGAACAGCTCCTCGACGACCTCGCGGAAGGTCGGGAGCATGCCGGCGTGGTGGGCAGCGAAGCCGCGCGAGATGCCGTCGACGAAGTCCCAGTAGCCGAGCACCGAGAGGTCCTCGTCGGCCAGCCCCGCGACGCGCTCCTCGACGACGCGGCGGTTGCGCTCGCCGTCGGCCTCGGGGATGAGACGCAGGCCCCCGGCCAGCAGCTGCCCGACCGCGGCCTCGCAGCCGGCCCGGCTGAAGATGAAGGTGATCGCCGGCAGCAGACCCTCGCGCTCGAGGCGGGTCACGACCTCCGCGCGCGTGGCACCTCCGCCCGGCCGGCCACCCCGGGCGAACCCGTTGCCGCCCTCGCCACCGCCCGGCCCCCGTCCGTTGCCGCGCCGTCCCCGGCCGGCCCAGTCGTCGCGTCCGTCGCGCCCGTTGCGGCCACCTCTTCCCGGGCGCCCCTTGGCGCGGCCGCCCCGGTTGCTGACCCAGTGGCTGTCCCAGGCGCCGCGCTGCTCGGTGCCGCGGATGGCGTGGACGAGGTCGGGGTTGACCCCCACCTCGACGGTGGGGCCCGACGCGGACACCTCCTCCTCGACGAAGAGGTCGAAGAGGGTCTGGCCGACCATCATGTGCTGCCACAGCGGCACCGGGCGGTGCTCGGACACGATGACCTCGGTGTCCCCGCGGACCTCGCCGAGCCACGCGCCGAACTCCTCGGCGTTGCTCACGGTGGCCGACAGCGAGACGACGCTGACGTCCGCCGGCAGGTGGATGATGACCTCCTCCCACACGGCACCCCGGAACCGGTCCGCCAGGTAGTGGACCTCGTCCATGACGACCCAGCCCAGCCCGCGCAGCGTCGCGGACCCGGCGTACATCATGTTGCGCAGCACCTCGGTGGTCATGACCACGACGGGTGCCTCACCGTTGACCGACGAGTCGCCGGTGAGCAGCCCGACCTTGTCGGCGCCGTAGCGCCGGACGAGGTCGGCGTACTTCTGGTTGGACAGCGCCTTGATCGGCGTCGTGTAGAACGCCTTGCGGCCGGTGGCGAGGGCCAGGTGGACGGCGAACTCGCCCACGACGGTCTTGCCCGCGCCGGTGGGGGCCGCCACGAGGACACCGCGTCCCTCCTCGACGGCTCGGCACGCCTCGGTCTGGAAGTCGTCGAGCGGGAAGTCCAGCTCGGACGTGAACGCCGCGAGCTGCGGCCAGGTCGGGATCACGCCGCCTCCCCTACCCGCGGCCCGGCCACGACGACCGCCAGGGCGCCGGGCACCACCTCGATCTCGACGGGCAGGTCGGCGAACGCCTCGCCGTCGGCCTGCGACGGGATCCCGGACGCTTCGAGGCGGATGCGACGGCCACGCAGCAGCTGCACGGCCGGATGGGTGACGTGCCGGCCCGAGTACACGGAGGGGAAGACGCGCAGGAACGCCGGGACCGACAGCTCGTGGACGACCATGACGTCGAGCAGCCCGTCGGCGACGTCGGCGTCCGGGCTCACCTTCATGCCGCCGCCGAAGGAGGTCGTGTTGGCCACGGTCACCAACATGGCACGCGTCTGGATGTGCTGCCCGTCGACGTCCACGACGTAGGGGATCGCCCGGAAGACGGCCAGCTCGAGCAGCACGGCGAGGGTGTAGCGCAGCTGTCCCCTCGGCCACGTCATGCGCCGCGCGCGCTCGTTGACGACCGCGTCGAACCCGGCCCCGAGGACGCCGCCGAACCATCGCTCCCCCGCGACGCCGTGACTGGCCCGGCCGAGGTCGACGTGTCGCGTCCGACCGCTGACGAGCAGGTCCACCGCGGTCACAGGGTCGCGTACCGGCAGACCCAGGTTGCGCGCGAAGTCGTTCCCGGTGCCTGCGGCGACGACGGCGAGCCGGGTCGACGAGGCAGCGCACAGGTTGACGCCGAGGTGGACCATGCCGTCACCTCCGACGACGACGAGGGTGTCGACGCCGTCCGCCACGGCCTGCAGGGCCCGGGCCCGCGCCTGCCCGTAGTCGGGGCCGGACACCTCGGTGACGTCGTGGCCCGCGGCGAGGAGCAGCCGACGCGTCTGCTCCCCGAGGGCGGCGCCGGCCCCCTTGCCGGACGTGGGGTTGACGACGAGGGCGACGCGGTCGGGCACAGCCGAACGCTACAGGGCGGAGGCCTGGTCGTCCGCGACCTCCAGCCAGTCCGGCCGGTCGGCCTCCTTGCGCCGGTCGAAGAGGAAGGCCAGCCCCACGGACGCGAAGTAGAGCGCGATCATCGGCGTGGCGAGGAAGAGCATCGTGTACGCGTCGGGCGTGGGGGTCATGACCGCGGCGAAGACGAAGATGATCATGACCGCGGGCCGCCAGCCCTTGAGCATCGTGCGCGCCGGCAGCACCCCGACGAGGTTGAGCGCCACGAGGAAGACGGGTAGCAGGAACGCGCACCCGAAGGCGACGATGAACTTGAGGACGAAGTTGAGGTACTGCGAGCCGTCCTGGAGGTTGTAGGCGCCCTCGGGCGTGAACCCGAGCAGCACCGCGACGGCCTTGGGCACCATGACGAACGCGAAGAAGCACCCGGTGAGGAACAGCGGCACCGCGGCGACGACGAACAGCCGCGCGACGAGCCGCTCCTTCTTCGTCAGGCCGGGGACGATGAAGCCCCAGATCTGCATGAGCCACACCGGCGAGGCCAGGATGAGACCGACGAACAGCGACGTCGTCAGCTGCAGGGCGAAGGCGTCGGTCATCCCGGCGAAGTTGATGTTGACGACGCTGTGCCGTTCGGCCGCGAGGTCCTTGAGCGGCTTGGTCAGGGCGTCGATGACCCGCTCGTAGTAGATCCACCCGACGACGCCGCCGACGACGATCGCCGTCGCGCTGATGACGAGGCGGTTGCGCAACTCACGGAGGTGGTCGCCGAGGGACATCCGCCCCTCGGGGTTGCGCTTGCGGAGCAGCGATGGCATTCAGGGCCGCCGGAACGGGACGGGCTCGAACAGGGTGCTGGCGCCGAACACCGCTCAGAGCGTCGTGTCGCGGCGGACGTCGGAGGTCGCGTCCGGCGTGCTGGCCGCACCCGCGCCGCCCGCGGGGCTCGTGGTGCCGCCCCCCGAGGCGGCCCGGAGTCGGTCGGCCTCGGCGCGGGCCTCGGCGGCGCGTCGCTCGGCCTCGGCCAGCCGGGCCTCGGCGGCGCGTCGCTCGGCGTCGGCGTCGACGGCCTCACCCGGGACGGTGGTCCGGGAGGCCTCGCTGGACTTGCCGTCCTTCTTCAGCTCGTCGACCTCCGACTTGAAGACGCGCGCCGACCGGCCGAGGCTGCGGGCCATGTCGGGGAGCTTCTTCCATCCGAACAGGGCGATGAGCACGATCGCGATGATGATGAGTTCGGGGGCACCCAGGTTGGGCATGGTGTCTACTCCTCGTCGAAGGCCGGCCCGCGTGATCGGGCCGTCAGGCGCAGCATCGGCGCTGCAGGTGACCAGCATACGTGCGCGGCGCGGACGCCGACCCGTCGACGCAGGTGTGCCCACGATGTGGGCCCGCTCCGGACCGCAGCCTCAGCCTGGGGTCTCGTAGCCGGCCAGCGCGGCGCGGGCCTCCTCGGCGACGGCGTCGGCGAGCCCCGACGGCGACACGACGCGCACGTCGCCGCCGAGCCGGAGCACGAGCCGCTGCACGAGCGCAGGGTCGGCGACCTTGAGCGTGACGCGCAGCGAGCCGTCGGGGAGGCGCTCGACGCCCTCGTTCGGGTAGTAGTCGGCGATCCAGGCCGCCCACCGGGTCGCCTCGAGGACGACCGTGAGGTCGTTCTCGCCCGGGACGAACACGTCGTCGAGGTCGCGGGGCCGTGCCTGCTCGGGCGGCGTGCCGTCGACGTCGAGGACCTCGACCGACTCGATGCGGTCGAGCCGGAAGAGGCGCACGGCCTCGGCCCGGTGGCACCAGCCCTCGACGTACCACTGGGCGTCGAGGTTGACGATGCGCATGATGTCGACGTCGCGCTCGGTGCTCTCGTCGCGCGTCGCGACGTAGTACCGCAGGTGGACGCGCCGGCCGCGGGCGAACGCGTCCTTGAGCGGGGCCATCGCCTCGTGCTGGCTGCCGTCGTCGAGGTCGAGCGCGATGCGGCCCGCCGGGTCACCGGCCGTCGTCGCGACCGCGCGGCGCAGCTTGTCGAGGGTCCGCTCGGCGACGTCCGACCCGACGATGCTCGACCCGAGGGCCTGCAGGCCGGCGGTCAGCGTGATGGCCTCGTCGCGCGTCAGGCGCATCGGCGCGGCGATGTCGTCGGCGTTGTCCAGGTAGATGTGGCCGCTGTCCCAGTCGGCGTCGATGAGCTCCGAGTGGCCGTAGCCGGGCGTGCCGCAGAGGAACAGAAGCTGGAGGTCGTCGACGACCTGCTCCTCGGTGACCCCGAACTCGTCGGCGGCCTCGGAGATCGGCACGCCGCGGTGCTGCAGCAACCACGGCACCATGTCGAGCAGGCGGCCCAGGCGCTGCGTGGCGGTCTCCGGGGGGCGGCGGGCGGTCGTCCGTCGGGTGTCGGTCATCGCTGGTCCCCCTGGTTCGCCACATCCGCCAGGTCGCCGAGCGCCGCGTCCCGGGTCCGTGCGCCGGTGCGCCCATTGGCCGCGGCGGCCGCCCTGAGCGTGGCCCGGACCGCGTCGACGAGCTCGGGCGGCGACACGGCGACGGCGTCGGCACCGAGGGCGACGACGTCACGGTCGGTGACGCCGCGGCGGTAGGGCACCTCGACCTCGTCCCAGCGTCCGCCGAGCTCGGTGGTCCGTTCGGCGTGCCGGCGCAGCGTGTGGCCCCGGCCGGTGCGCAGCCGCACCACCGCGGTGCCCTCCGGTTCGGCCGGCTGCCCCTCGAGGGCCACCTCGGGCACGTGGTCGGGGGGGACGGTGTAGGAGCCGGCTCTGCCCTTGCGGCGCACCGGACCCTCGACCCGGCTGAGCCGGAAGGCGCGCTCGTCCGCGCGGTCGACGTCGAACCCGGTCAGGTACCAGCGGCCGTGCCAGTTCTTCAGCGCCCAGGGCTGGACGTGCCGGGTCGTCACCGAGCCGTCGTTCTTGCGGTAGTCGAAGACGATCGGCTGCAGGGCCGTGAGGGCGGCGTGCACCGCCTCGAACGCCGGCTCCTTGGTGCGGATCCGCGGCTCGACGCCGGCGGCCACGGACTCGTCGATCTCGACGCCGGCCAGCCGCAGCTTGCGAAGCCCCGCGGACGCGGCCCCGGAGATGCTCGCCGTCGACCACGCGCGAGCCGCCAGCGCGAGGGCAGCGACCTCGTCCGGCTCGAAGGCGATCGCCGGCAGCGAGGTCTCGCCGGAGTCGATGCGGTACCCGACCTCGTCGTCGAAGAGGACGTCGATGACGGTCGTCGTGATGGGGATGCCCATCTCGCGCAGCTCGTCCTTGTCGCGCTCGAACATCCGGTCGAACGCCTCGTCGGAGCTCGCCTGGGCGTACGCAGGCAGGGACTCGCGGATCCGCTGCTTCGACACCGGCCGGCGGGCGGACTTGAGCGCGAGGATGAGGTTGAGCAGCCGTTCGGTCTTCTCGGCCGAGGCGGACGCGGACATCGTCGACCTTTCGTGTGAGCGGCTGGGCGGCGGGCAGTCCGACGCTACCCGAACATGCGATCGATAGGGTTCACCCATGATCCAGTGGCGCCGGGGTGTCGTGGCGCACGTCCGGGCCCGCTGGGCGGGGGCGGTCGAGTACGCGGTCCGGCTCGACTCCGGCGAGGAGGTCCGGGCCCTCGGCTACGCCGACACCGTGGGCGTCCTCGGGCCCGGCACCGGTGTCCTGCTCAACACGACCGCCCTCGAGCGGGGCCTCGGCACGGGCGGGCTCGCTCTCGTCGTCGCGGCGCCCGACACGCTGCCCGCACCGGTCGACGACGTGCGAGGCGTGCCCGGGCACCTCGTCAAGGCCCGCTACACCCCGAGCCAGACGATGGTGCTCGGCGTCGACGAGCAGGACAGCCCCCACCACGCCCTGCTGCGCGACGCGGACGACCTCGCGGGGCTGCCCGTCGTCGTCGCCGACCTGCACTCCAGCCTGCCGGCCGTGCTCGCGGGCCTGCGCGAGACCGACCGGACGCTGCGCGTCGCCTACGTCATGACCGACGGCGGTGCGCTCCCCCTCGACTTCTCCCGCACCGTGGCGGGCCTGCGCGAGGCGGGCTGGCTCGCCGCGTCGGTCACGGTGGGGCAGGCCTGGGGCGGCGACCTCGAGGCCGTCAACGTCCACAGCGGGCTGCTGGCGGCAAGGCTCGTCGCCGGGGCCGACGTCGTCGTGGTCGCCCAGGGCCCGGGCAACCTCGGCTCCGGCACCCGGTGGGGCTTCTCCGGCACGTCCGCCGGCGAGGCCGTCAACGCGACCGGCACCCTCGGCGGGCGCCCGGTGTGTGCCCTCCGGATCTCCGAGGCCGACCCCCGCGAGCGCCACGTCGGGATCTCCCACCACAGCCGCACCGCCTACGGACGCGTCGCCCTCGTGCCCGCGGACGTCGCCATCCCGCTCCTCGGCGGGGTCTTCGGCGAGCGGGTGCGTGCCGAAGCGCGCGACCTGTGCGGCGCGTCCGGCGGGCGGCTCACGGCCCACGAGGTCCCCGTGGACGGGCTCGAGGAGGTCCTGCGCCGGACGCCGGTGCCGCTGCGCACCATGGGCCGCGGCTACGACGACGACCGCGCCGGCTTCCTCGCCGCGGCCGTCGCAGGACGCTACGCCGCCGGTCTGGCGGTTCGGCGCGCGTCACGCCTGGGCTGACGAGCGATGCGAGCGCAGCGAGCGAGCCGAGGAGGGAAGGCGGGACATGAGCCGAGCGCCTTCCCTCACGCACTGTCCCGGTTCCCGGGGCAGTACGTGAGCGCGCCGCACCCCACACGAGCGGAGCGAGCCAGTGTCACCGAGCCAGTGTTATCGCACGTCGTCGAGGTCGACGACGAAGATCAGCGTCTCGCCCGGCGCGATGGCGGCGCCCGCGCCGCGCTCGCCGTAGGCCAGGTGGGCCGGGATCGTCAGCCTGCGCCGTCCCCCGACCTTCATGCCCTGGATGCCCTTGTCCCAGCCGGGGATGACCATGCCGACGCCGAGACGGAAGTCGAGCGGCGCGCCACGGTTCCACGACGAGTCGAACTCCTCCCCCGTCGAGTGCGCGACGCCGACGTAGTGGGCGCTGACCGTGTCACCGGCCCTGGCCTCGCGGCCCTGCCCCTCGATGAGGTCCTCGACGACGAGGTCGGCCGGCGGCTCGCCCTCGGGGAAGTCGATCTCCGGCTTGGTGCGGTCGGGGTCGAGTGCCATGCTGCGTTCCTCTTCCTCAGGTGTCGTGTCGTGTCGTATCGGTCGGTCGTCCAGTGTGTCAGCCGGGCGGGCCGTCGCCGGGCGGGCCGTCGCCGGGCGGGCCGTCGCCGGGCCTGCCCGGTGGTAGCCCTCAGTAGGCGTCGAGGATGTCGACGACGAAGACGAGGGTGTCGGTCCCCGAGATCTTCGGCGGCGCGCCGGCCTTGCCGTAGCCGTCGGCGGGCGGGATGACGACGAGGACCCGGCTGCCGACCTTCTTGCCGACGAGCGCCTTGTCCCAGCCGGGGATGACCGCGCCGACGCCGATCGGGAAGTCGGCCGCCTGGCCGCGCTGCCACGAGGAGTCGAAGACGCTGCCGTCCTTCCAGAGCACGCCGTGGTACTGCGCGGCGATCGTCTGGCCCTTCCTGACGACCGGGCCGCTGCCCTCGACCAGCGTCGCCTGCTGCAGCGTCGTGGGCGCCGCCGTCTTCGGGACCGTGACCTTGGGCTCCTTGGCGGTGCCGCTCGGGAAGGCCACCGTCGGCAGGCCGGCCGGGCTGGCCGCCTGCGTGCCATCGATCTTCGTCGGGCTCTGGTGCACGTCGGAGATGTCGGCGACGACGACGATCGTGTCGGTGCCCGAGACGCCGAGCTGCTGGTTGCCGGCCGACCCGAAACCCTTGGCCGGCGGGATGGTGAAGGCGATGCGGCCACCCTTCGTGGCGCCGACGAGCCCCTCGGTGAACCCCGCGACGATGTCGGTGCGCCCGAGGCGGTAGCCCTCCACGGGCCGGCCCTTGGCATAGCCGTCGTCGAGCAGCTTCCCGCTCGTCCCGTTGTAGATGCGGGCGCGCAGCAGGACGGTGTCCGACCTTGTCGCGGCCGCGCCGGTGCCCGGCGTCAGGACCTTGTGCTCGACGGTCGTGCTCTTGATCGGCGTCGCGCCGAGGCTGACCTTGGGAGCGGTCTTGAGGTCGACGGGGCCGGTGGCCGTGACGCCCTTGAGGGCGACCGACGCGGCGCTCGTCGACGCGGTGCTCGTCGACGCGGTGCTCTGCCCGCCGCCGCCGGACTGCGAGCCGCACGCGGTCAGGGTGGTGGCGCCCAGGGCGAGGGCGAGGACGGCGGCGGTACGGGCCGCGTGTCGGTGGGAACGCACAGGGGTGTCTTCCGTTCGGGTCTGGCGGTAGGTCTGCGGGGCAGGTGCCGGTCGGAGGGGCGGCAAACCCGGCCACTGTAACGCCGCCCGCTGGGCCGCGCCCACAGCGTCCTGACAGGTCGGTGTGCCCGCCTCAGAGCGGCCGCTGCACCACCGGGGAGCGCTCGATGGTCTCCATGAGCCGCTCGACCCGCTCGTCGACGGACCGGAAGGGGTCCTTGCAGAGCACCGTGCGCTGGGCCTGGTCGTTGAGCTTGAGGTGGACCCAGTCGACGGTGAAGTCGCGCCCATGGGCCTGGGCGGCCCGGATGAAGTCGCCGCGCAGCTTGGCGCGGGTCGTCTGCGGCGGGCGCACCTTGGCCTCGAACACCTCGACGTCGGAGGCGACGCGGGCCGCCCGACCGTGGCGCTGCAGCAGGTAGTGCAGGCCGCGGCGTCGGTTGATGTCGTGGTAGGCGAGGTCGAGCTGCTGGATGCGGGCGTCGCCGAGGCCGAGGCCGTGCTTGGCCCGGTACCGCTCGATGAGCCGGTACTTGATGACCCAGTCGATCTCGGTCTCGATGGCACCGAGGTCGCCGGCACCGATCGCGTCGAGGGCGCGTCCCCACAGCTCGAGGACCTGCTTCGTGTCGGCGCTGTCCATGCCCTCGCGCTCGACGAACTCGACGGCCTTGTCGAGGTACTCCCGCTGCATGTCGAGGGCCGACAGCTCGCGGCCGTTGGCGAGGCGCACCGTGGCGCGGCCCGTCGGGTCGTGGCTCATGGTGCGGATCGCCCGGATCGGGTTCTCCATCGACAGGTCGCGCATGACGACGCCGGCCTCGATCATCCGCAGCACGAGGTCGGCGCTGCCGACCTTGAGCAGGTTGGTCGTCTCGGACATGTTCGCGTCGCCGACGATGACGTGCAGGCGGCGGTAGCGCTCGGCGTCGGCATGCGGCTCGTCGCGGGTGTTGATGATGGGTCGGCTGCGCGTTGTCGCCGACGACACGCCCTCCCAGATGTGGTCTGCGCGCTGGCTCACCGCGAACGACGCGCCGTGGGCCGTGGCGACGACCTTGCCGGCGCCGCACGTGATCTGCCGGCTGATGAGGAACGGGATGAACATGTCGGAGACGCGCTGGAAGTCGCCCGTGCGACCGAACAGGTAGTTCTCGTGGCAGCCGTAGGAGTTGCCGGCCGAGTCGGTGTTGTTCTTGAAGACGAAGATCTCGCCCTCGACGCCGTCGTCGTGCAGCCGGCTCTGGGCGTCCTCGACGAGGCCCTCGAGGATGCGCTCGCCCGCCTTGTCCTGGATGACGAGCTCGCGGACCGAGTCGCACTCGGCCGTCGCGTACTCCGGGTGCGAGCCGACGTCGAGGTACAGGCGGGCGCCGTTGCCGAGGAAGACGTTGCTCGAGCGACCCCACGCCACGACCCGTCGGAACAGGTAGCGCGCGACCTCGTCCGGCGTGAGCCGCCGCTGGCCCTGCGTCGTGCAGGTGACGCCGTACTCGTTCTCGATCCCGAAGATCCGCCGCTCCATGCACCAACTCTAGGCACCCAGTTCCGCCCCCGGCGTAGGACAGGCCGCGTTCGACGTACCGGGGCTTGGCGCGTGGTGTGCTGACGCCATGACCTCACCCGCGTCCTCGGTCCTCGTCCTCGGCGGCACCTCCTGGCTCGGCGGCCGTGTCGCCGCCCTCGCCCGGGAGGCCGGCCACGACGTCACGTGCCTGGCCCGCGGACGGTCGGGCCCGGTGCCGGAGGGTGTCACGCTGGTGCGCGGCGACCGGTCGCAGCCGGACGCCTACGCCGCCCTGCCGGACGCGCGCTGGGACCTCGTCGTCGACGTCGCGCGCCAGCCCGGCCACGTGCGCGGCGCGGTCGCCGCCCTGTCCGACCGGGCGGACGCGTGGGCGTTCGTCAGCTCGTGCTCGGTGTACGCCTCGCACGCCGACCACGCCGCCGACGAGACGGCCGCGCTCCTGCCGGCCCTCGAGGCCGACGAGGCGACGGCCGAGCAGTACGGCGAGGGCAAGGTCGCCTGCGAGCAAGCCGTGCTCGAGGCCCGCGACGGGGCCGCCCTCGTGGCCCGTTCGGGGCTCATCGTCGGCTCCGGTGACCCGAGCGAGCGCTTCGGCTACTGGCCTTCGCGGTTCGCCCTCGCGGCCCGCGACGGTGGCCCGGTCCTCGTCCCCGAGCGGGCCGACCGGCCGGTCCAGTGGGTGCACGTCGACGACCTCGCGGCGTGGCTGCTGTCGGCCGGGCTGACGGGCACGACCGGCGCGTTCAACGCCTCGGGCGCGACGACCTCGCTCGGTGCGGTCCTCGACGCGGCCGCGGAGGCATCCGGGTTCACCGGTGAGCGGGTGCCCGCCGGTGACGAGGCCCTTGCCGCGGCGGGGGTCGAGGAGTACATGGGGCCGCGTTCGCTGCCGCTGTGGCTGCACGACCCCGACTGGCTCGGCTTCCAGGACCGCGACACCTCCGCCGCACGGTCCCACGGCCTCACGCAGCGGCCGCTGGCGGACACGGTCCGCGACGCCCTCGCGTGGGAGGAGGAGCTCGGCCTCGACCGGGCCCGCACTCGCGCGGGCCTCGAGCGCGACGACGAGCTCGCGATCATCCGCGGGCTCCCTTCGCACTGAGGGCGGCCCGTTCAGCGCGTCGGCGCCAGCTCGGCGTAGTCCGAGCGCGCGACCGGTGTCGACACGAGGGCACCGCGCGCGTCGGGCACCGGGACGACGCGGGTGCCGCTCACGAGCTGTACGTCGCTGGCGAGGGTGTTGGCGCTGACGGTGAAGACGATCTGCGCGACGGCGAGCTGCTGGTCGCGCAGCGCCAGCCGGTCGAAACCGGTGGGGACGCCGACGCGGGCGGTGCCCTGGGCCGTGAGCTCGGCCGCCAGGGTCCGCGTCGAGACCGGCAGCGCCGAGCGCAGCCCGTTGGCCAGCTCGACCTCGTTGAGCGGCTGCGTCAGCGCCTCCATGACCGGCCCCATGCCGACGCCGGAGGGCACCGTCCGTGTGACGCGCTGCAGGCGGTCACCGTGCACGAGGTAGACCTGCATCGTCAGGGGAACGGCGTCGGTGCCCATCGTGCTGCTGGCCCGCTCGGGGCGTGGGGGCTCCGGCAGCTGGATCGGCACGGGCTCGTCCTGCGGGGTGAGGACGCAGGCCGCAGGGACGAGCGCCGCGGCCCAGGCGACGAGCGTGACGGCGACGCGTCGACCCCACCGGCGGTCGGCACGCGTTGCTCGGCAGGTCCGTTGGTGGTCAGCGCAGCGGGAGGTCGACGACAAGCCGGGCGCCTCCCTCCGGTGACTCCTCGGCGCGGACCGTCCCGCCGTGCGCCGCGACGTGGCGCTGCGCGATCGCCAGGCCCAGCCCGACGCCCTGGCCGGGGTCACCGCCCGCGCGGGCGAACCGGTCGAAGACCCGGGTCCGTTCCGCGGCGGGGATCCCGGGGCCGGCGTCGTCCACGACGATGCGCGCGAGGTCACCGACCCGCTGCACGGTCACCGACCGACAGCCACCCCCGTGGGTCTCGGCATTGCCGACCAGGTTGGCCACGACGCGCTCGAGCCGCCGCTTGTCGACGGCCCCGACGAGGTCCGCCCGCTCCGCGACCCGGGTCACCGGGCGCCCCGCCGCGGCGTCGGCGGCCCGGCGCGTGAGGTCGCCGACGTCGGCCCGCTCGAGGACGAGCCCCTCCCCGGCGTCGTGCCGCGAGATCTCGAGCAGGTCGACGACGAGGGTGCGGAAACGGGCGAGGTCGTCGGCGAGCAGGTCGACCGGCTCGCGCACCGACTCCGGGAGCAGGGCCCGCCGGTTCGTGATGACCTCCATCGAGTTGAGCATCGTCGTCAGGGGCGTGCGCAGCTCGTGGCTGACGTCGAGGGCGAACCGCGAGTCGGCCCGCACCCGGTGCTCCAGCTCGTTGACGGTCCGGTTGAACGAGTCCGTGAGCGGGTCCAGGTCGGGGTCGCCGCGTGGCGCCAGCCGGGCGTCCAGCCGCCCACCGGCGACGTCACCGGCCACCTGCGTCAGCTCGGTCAGCGGTCGCAGGGCGACGCCGCTGGCCCACCGCCCCAGGCCCGCGCCGACGAAGGTCGTCACGGCGGCGACGGAGGCGAGGACCCAGCCCATGGTCACCAGCGTCTGGTCGAGCTCGACGAGCGAGAACACCTCGAACACGGCGTCGCCCGGACGCTCCAGCGGCAGCCCGACGACGAGGTAGAGGCCGCCGTCGACGGCCACCCGCTGCGAGGCGCCCTGCCCCCGAGAGGTCGACGCGAGAAGGGAGTCCGGGATCGCGCCGGGTGCGAGCTGTGACTTGGTGCCGTACCACTGCCCGGCGACGAAGGCCACGGACGCGACGGCGTCGTTCGTGGGCAGCCCGCTGACGACCGATGCCGGTGACGCCCCGGGCCGGGACAGCGCCCCCTCGACCGAGGCCCGGTCGAGCGAGGTCTCGGTGACGGCCACCTGTTCGCGCTGGGCGAGCAGGTAGCGCGAGACCACCGCCCACGAGACGACCGACAGCAGAGCGGAGATCGCGAGCGCCAGGAGACCGAAGGAGAGCTCGAGGCGGGCTCGCAGCGACAGGGAGCGCCATGGGCCAGGGCGACGCCGAGGGAGCGAGACGCGCTGTGCCCCAGGCATCGTCGCGTCCTCAGCCCGCGAGCCGGTAGCCCAGGCCCCGTGCGGTGACGACGTGCCGGGGGTTGGCGGGGTCGCGCTCGACCTTGGTGCGCAGACGCCGGATGTGGACGTCGACGATGCGGCTGTCGCCGAAGTAGTCGTAGCCCCAGACCCGGTCGAGCAGCTGCTCGCGGCTGCAGATGCGGCCCTCGGCCTGGGCCAGCTCGACGAGGAGGCGGAACTCCGTGCGGGTCAGGCCGACCGGCTCGCCGGCGAGGGTGACGAGACCGTCCTCGACGCCGATGACGAGGTCCCCGGTGACGATCTGCCTCGGGGCACGACCACCGAGCAGCGGCTCGGTCCGCCTGAGCAGGGCCCGGATCCGGGCCGCGAGCTCCTTGGCCACGAGGGGCTTGGTGACGTAGTCGTCGGCGCCCGACTCGAGACCCGCGACGACGTCGTGGCTGTCGGTCCGCGCCGTGACCATGATGACCGGCACCTCGCTGCCGCGCCGCACCTCACGGCACACCGAGAAGCCGTCGCGGTCCGGCAGCATGAGGTCGAGCAGAACGACGTCGGGCGCGCCCTCGGCAAGGCGCTCGAGGCACTGCCGGCCGTCGGCCGCCTCGAGCACCGTGAAACCCTCGTCCTCCAGAGCCAGTCGCAGGACCCGCCTGACGCGGGCGTCGTCCTCGACGAGAAGCACCCGTCGCCCCATACGGCCAATATACGTCCGCCGCTGCGGCGGTCCTGGGCTCAGATCCCGTCCGTGTCGGGTCCGTGACGGGTCCGTGACCGCCGGGACGCCTTGTGTGACGGTCACTTTGCGATCTCGTGACTTCGCCTGCGAGCGCGTCGGCGCCGGTTCGCACCCTGCCTAGCGTGACCACGACGGCTGCCCCGACCCGGGCGACCGTACCGGCCCGACGGCCGGTGACCCCGACACCAAGGGAGAACGAGATGCCACAGAGGACGTGGCCCGTGGGGGCGGCGGCGGCCGTGACCGCCGGCTGCCTCACGCTCGCTGCCTGCACGACGGGCGGCGGGACGGGTGGCTCCGCGACCGGCGCCACCTCGTCGTCGACACCGGTCAAGGGCGGAACGCTCAACATGCTCGGCAGCGGTGACGTCGACTACATGGACCCGAACATCAGCTACTACTCCATCGGCTACCTCGGCCTGCGGATGTGGAGCCGACAGCTGTTCACCTACCCGGCCGTCGAGGGACAGACCACCAAGCCGGTGCCCGACCTCGCGCAGAGCATGCCGACGCAGGGCAGCGGCATCAGCGCCGACGGCAAGACGTACACGATCAAGATCCGCTCGGGCGCCAAGTGGAACACCTCCCCGCCCCGGCAGGTCACCGCGGCCGACATGGTGCGCGGCGTCAAGCGCACGTGCAACCCGGTGCAGCCCTTCGGGGGCCTGCCCGACTACGAGACTCTCCTCGTCGGGTTCCAGAGCTTCTGCGACGGGTTCGCCAAGGTCGGCCACACGCCGGCCGCCCTCGCCGCGTACATGGACAAGACGCCGCTGCCCGGCGTCGTGGCCAAGGACGACCTCACCGTCGTCTTCACCCTGAACAGCCCGGCCAGCTACTTCCCCGACATGCTGACGCTGCCGGCCTTCTCACCCGCCCCGAAGGAGTGGGACGCCTACCTGCCGGCTAGCCCGGAGCTGGCCCAGCACACCCTGTCCGACGGCCCCTACCAGATCGACAGCTACTCGGCGACGAAGAACATCACGTTCAGCCGCAACCCGGCGTGGGACGGCTCGACGGACCCGGTCCGCAAGGCCTACGTCGACAAGATCGTCATCAACGAGACGGTCACGCAGGACTCGACCCAGCAGCAGCTGCAGACCGGGACGGCCAGCGCCGACATGGAGTTCGACAACTTCCCGCCGCCCTCGCAGCTGCCCGCCCTCATCGCCAAGAAGGACCCGAACCTGACGATCGGGCCGTCGGCGTCGTCCAACCCGTACATCGTCTTCAACACGGCCTCGCCGAACGAGAACAAGGCGCTGCAGAACGTCAAGGTGCGCCAGGCCATCGAGTACGCGCTCAACCGGACGAACATCATCCAGGTCATCGGTGGACCGAACCTCAACGAACCGCTGAGCCACGTGCTGCCCTCGGACATCGTCGGCGGTGAGCAGAACTTCGACCTGTACCCGTACGACGCGGCCAAGGCCAAGCAGCTGCTGAGCGACGCCGGGTACCCGAACGGGCTGACCCTCAAGATGCTCTACCGCAACTCCTCGGAGGGCAGCAGCAAGACGTTCCAGACCGCCCAGCAGGACCTGTCCAAGGCCGGCATCACCGTCCAGGGCGTGCCCTCGCCGAACGCCGACTTCTACACGAAGTACCTGCAGGTGCCCTCCGTCGCCAAGCGCGGTGTCTGGGACCTCGCGGTGGCCGGCTGGGGCGCCGACTGGTACGGCAACGCGGCGCTGTCGTTCTTCAACCCGCTCTTCTCCGGCTCGGCCTCGTTCCCACCGGTCGGCAGCAACTTCGGCCTCTACGAGGACCCGGGCGCGAGCGCGCTCATCACGCAGGCGGCCGAGGCGCCGACCGAGGAGGGCGCGGCGACGCTGTGGGCCAAGGCGGACCACAAGGTCATGGAGGACGCGCCGTTCTTCCCCATCACCAACCCGAAGCAGGCCAACTACCACGCGAGCCAGGTCCAGGGCGGGGTCTACGTGCCGGCCATGCAGAACTACGACCCGACCAACGTGTGGCTCAGTGCCGACAAGCAGGGTGGCTGACGGCCCGACGCTCCCTCGGAAACCTCCCCCACCCTCGGTTCCCGTGGGCCCGACCGGCCCACGGGAACCCTCCCCGGGGTGAACCGCCACGCCGGGGACCGACCCTCTCGGAAAGGCGATCCGATGGCCCTGCTCGAGGTTCGTGACCTCTCGGTCTCCTTCGCCACCCCCGACGGCGTCGTCGAGGCGGTGCGCAACCTGTCCTTCGACGTCGAGCGGGGCACGACCCTCGCGATCGTCGGCGAGTCCGGGTCGGGCAAGAGCGTCGCGACGCAGACGATCACGGGCCTGACCCGCGGCGCGCACGTGTCCGGGTCGGCGCGGTTCGACGGCGTCGAGCTGCTCGGCGCCCCCGCCCGCACGCTCCAGCGGATCCGCGGGGCCCGGATCGGGATGATCTTCCAGGACCCGCTCTCGAGCCTGCACCCGTACTACACCGTCGGTTGGCAGATCGTCGAGATGATCAAGGCGCATCGGCCCGACACCGCGACGGCGACCGCCCGGGCCCGGGCCGCCGAGCTGCTGGCCCTGGTCGGCATCCCCGGGGCCGCCGGGCGCCTCGACGACTATCCGCACCAGTTCTCCGGCGGCATGCGCCAGCGCGTCATGATCGCCATGGCGATGGCCCTCGACCCGGCCCTGCTCATCGCGGACGAGCCGACGACGGCGCTCGACGTCACCGTCCAGGCGCAGGTGCTGGGCGTCATGCGCCGGCTCCAGGAGGAGTTCGGCACGGCGATCATCCTCATCACCCACGACCTCGGCGTCGTCGCGCAGATGTCCGACGACGTCGTCGTCATGTACGCGGGGCGCGCGATGGAGCGGGCTCCCCGCCGCACCATCTTCTACCTCGGCCACCACCCGTACACGCAGGGGCTGCTGGCCTCGCTGCCGGCCCAGGGCGGCACCCGCAGCCGGCTCACGCCGATCGCCGGCACCCCACCCTCGCTCATCGACCCCCCGGTGCAGTGCCCCTTCGCACCCCGCTGTCCACACGTCTTCGACCGGTGCCGGCGCGAGCTGCCGCTGCTCGAACCGGTCGCGCACGACCCCCAGCACACGTCCGCCTGCTTCCTGCCCAAGGACGGCGCCGACCTCGGGATCGTCGGCGCCCGGACCCGCAGGTCCCCCGACCGGGAGGAGGAGCCGGCATGAGCACGAGCCCGGTCGCCCCGACGTCCCAGCCGACCCGACGCTCTTCGGACGCGCCGCTGCTGACGGTCGAGCACGTGTCGAAGACGTTCCCCGTCCGTTCCGGTGGGCTGTGGCGCCGCGGTGACGCATGGGTCCACGCCGTCGACGACGTGTCCCTCGACATCCGCGCCGGCGAGACCCTCGGCCTCGTCGGCGAGACGGGGTGCGGCAAGTCGACCCTCGCCCGCTGCATCGCCCGGCTCCACGAGGTGACCGCCGGAACGGTGACCTTCGACGGCCGCGACATCACGCACCTCGGCCGGCGCGACCTCCGCGCGGTCCGTCGCGAGGTGCAGATGATCTTCCAGGACCCGTACGGCTCGCTCAACCCGCGGCGACGCGTCGGCTCGATCATCGGCGACCCGTTCGTCATCCACGGAATCGGCTCGGACCGCGACGTCAAGCGCCGCGTCCAGGAGCTCATGGAGCGCGTCGGGCTCAACCCCGAGCACTACAACCGTTTCCCGGCCGAGTTCTCCGGCGGGCAGCGCCAGCGCATCGGTGTGGCGAGAGCCTTGGCGCTCCAACCGCGCCTCGTCATCTGCGACGAGCCGGTGTCGGCCCTCGACGTGTCGATCCAGGCCCAGATCATCAACCTGCTCATCGACCTGCAGGACGACTTCGGCCTGACGTACCTGTTCATCTCCCACGACCTGTCCGTCGTGCGGCACGTCAGCGACCGCGTCGCCGTCATGTACCTCGGCAAGGTCGCCGAGATCGCTCCCACCGAGGAGCTGTTCACGAGCGCGCGGCACCCCTACACGCGAGCCCTGCTGTCGGCCCTGCCGGTACCGGACCCAGACGTCGCGGACAGCCGCAGCCAGACGATCCTCGTCGGCGACCTGCCGTCGCCGACGGCGCCGCCGCCCGGGTGCCGGTTCCACACGCGGTGTCCGCGGGCCCAGGCCGACTGCTCGGTCTCGGTCCCACCCCTCGAGCCGGTCCTCGGCGACGCGCCGACCCACCGCACCGCGTGCTTCCACCCCCTCGCCGCCGGCGAGGACCTGGCCTCCGACGCGCCCGCCGAGCCGGCCGCGCCCCAGGCACCGACCACCCGAGGAGGCGAGCAGCCGTGAGCGGCATCCTTCCCACCCCGACGTCGAGCGAGGGCGTCGCGCCCGAGCTGGCCCCGGAACCCGGCGGTGCGCCGGCCGGCACCCGGCGCAGCATCGAGGGGCGCAGCCCGTGGCTGCTCGCCTGGCAACGGCTGCGCCGTGACCAGGTGGCCATGGGTTCGCTCGTCGTCATCGTGCTCATCATCCTCATGGCCGTCTTCGCACCGCTCGCGACGACGATCACCGGGCACCCGGTCAACGAGCAGTACCGCCAGCAGGGCCTGACGGCGGACGGCCTGCCGACGGCCCCGTCGAGCCTCTTCTGGCTCGGCACCGACGACCTCGGGCGCGACATCCTCGTCCGGATCGCCTACGGGGCCCGCATCTCGCTGCTCGTCGGCGTCGTCGCCACCGCCCTCACCGTCGTCATCGGCGTCGTCATCGGCCTGGCCGCCGGCTTCCTGGGCGGGATCGTCGACACCCTCCTCGCACGGCTCATCGACGTGGTCCTGTCGATCCCGTTCCTGCTCGTGGCCATCGCCCTCGTGTCCATCACCGGACCGAGCCTGCTCGTCACGGTACTCGTCATCGGGTTCTTCAGCTGGGCGTCCGTGGCCCGTATCGTCCGCGGGCAGGTGCTGTCGCTGCGCGAGCGCGAGTTCGTCGAGGCGGCGCGCTCGCTCGGGGCCTCGGACAGCAGGATCATGTTCGTCGACATCCTGCCCAACGTCCTGGCCCCGGTCATCGTGTACGCGTCGCTGCTCATCCCCGTCGTCATCGTCGTCGAGGCGACGCTGAGCTTCCTCGGCCTCGGCCTGGCGCCGCCGACGGCCGACTGGGGCGGCATGATCAGCGAGTCGCAGAACTACTACACGACGGCCTGGTGGTTCGTCGTCTTCCCCGGTGTCGCGCTGCTCATCACGACGCTCGCCTTCAACCTGTTCGGCGACGGCGTCCGCGACGCGTTCGACCCGCGCGCCGACCGGTTGATGGCCGTGGTGGCCCCCGCCGTCGTCGAGACCGCCGAGTAGGAGGTCACCATGACCCGCTTCCTCGTGCGCCGGCTCGCGCTCGGTGTGCTCGTCCTGTGGCTCATCACCGTGGCCGTGTTCGCCCTGTTCTTCATCGCCCCCAACGACGTGGCCCGCACCCTCGCGGGCCGACAGGCCACACCGGAGACCGTCGCCCTCATCTCCCACCGCCTCGGCCTGGACCAGCCGGTGTGGAAGCAGTACACCGACTTCATCTGGAAGGCCCTGCACGGCGACCTCGGGTACGACTACTACCACCAGGTGCCGGTCACCGAGATCCTCGGCGCGGCCCTGCCCATCACGCTGTCCGTGGTCGTGGGCGGAGCCGTCATCTGGCTGGTCCTCGGCGTGACGAACGGGGTCGTGTCGGCGGTGCGCCCGCGGTCGTTCGTCGACCGGTCCCTGACGGCCTTCAGCCTCTTCTTCTACTCCATGCCCACCTTCCTGCTCGGGCTGTTGCTGCTCTACTTCTTCTACTTCCGGCTCACCCTGAGCGGTGTCGCCGTCTTCCCCCCGGGCGGGTACGCGGCGTTCAGCGAGGGGGTCGGCCCGTGGTTCCTCCACATGGTGCTGCCCTGGCTCACCCTGGCCCTCGTGTCGGCCGCGACGTACACCCGCCTGACCCGTGCCTCGATGCTCGACGTCCTCGGCGAGGACTACGTGCGTACCGCGCGCTCCAAGGGGATCGGCGAGGGACGCGTCGTCGTCCGGCACGCGCTGCGCGCCGCCCTGACGCCGGTGGTGACACAGTTCGGCATCGACGTCGGGGCCCTGCTCGGCGGAGTCGTCGTCACCGAGACGGTGTTCTCGCTGCCCGGCCTGGGCAAGACCGCGATCGACGCGATCAACCAGCAGGACCTTCCGGTCATCATCGGCATCGTGCTGTTCGCCTCTGCTGCCGTGGTCGTCGCCAACATCGTCGTCGACATCGTCTACGCGGTGCTCGACCCCCGCGTCCGGCTGCACTGAGACGCAGGGCCGGCCGGGACCCGAGCCGCTCGAGGCGCTTCAGGTGCTCCGGGTGCTCGGGGCACTCGGGGCCCCCCTCGCGCTCGGGGCGGCGAGGAGTGTCTCGGTCGCGAGACGACTCTCCGAGCCGTCTCACCAGGCGCCCGTCCGTGTGATAGCAAGCGAGGTGCGCCTGACACAATGACGCCTGTCCCCGGCACGCCCCTCCACCTCCCTGCATTGGACGGAAATGATCGACAGACCCAACTTCAAGTTCGCCCGCCGCGGTTACGAGCCGGAGGAGGTCGACTCGTTCATCGAGCAGCAGAACCGGACTCTCCAGGCCGCCAAGAAGGACGCCGCCGAGCGCAGCGTCGAGCTGACGAAGCTCAACGCCGCGCTGACCGACCTGCGGGGGCAGCTCGGCCAGCAGTCGCGCGTCATGGCCGACCTGAAGAAGAACAGCTCCCCCACCCCGGCGCAGACCTTCGCCGACCTCGGTGAGCGCATCGCGCAGATCCTGACGCTCGCCGACCAGGAGGCCGGCGACATCCGCGAGCGGGCTGCGAGCGAGGCCGAGGAGATCCGCGAGAGGGCGACGAGGGCGGCCAACGAGCTCAAGTCGACGACGACGACCTACGCCGAGCAGGCCCGCGCCCGGGCCGACGAGGAGGCGGTGCGCATCATCGCCCAGGCCAACCGCGAGGCCCAGGCGATCCTGGCCGAGGCCCAGAGCGTCGCGTCCGCGCAGCGTCAGGAGGCGGCGGCCGAGTACGAGAACCACCGGCTCAAGGCCTCACAGGCGTCCGCCGAGCTCGAGGTCAAGCTCGCCGCGCGCCGGGACGCCGCCGAGAAGGAGTTCGAGCAGCGCCGCCAGCAGCAGGAGGCCGCGTTCGCCGAGAGCGACTCTCGCCTGCGCCAGCTGACCGAGCGCGCCGAGCACGACGCCCAGGAGATGCGGACGCGCGCCCAGCGCCTCCTCGAGAACGCCCAGGCGCAGGCCGACCAGATCGTCTCGGAGGCCCGCGACCACGCGTCGCGCCTGCGCGAGGAGTCCGACCGCGAGCTGGCGGCCGCGACGGCCCAGCGCGACAGCATCACGGCCCAGCTGACGAACGTCCGCCAGATGCTGGCCACCCTCGGTGGCGGCGCCCTCATGGACAGCCTCGGCGCGCCCGAGAAGCCGGCCAACGCCCAGCCCCCCGTCGAGGCGACGCCGTCGCCGGCCGAGGAGGCCATCGCCGAGGCACGACAGGCGCAGGCTCCCGAGGCCGAGACCGCGGAGGCCGGCGAGGCACCCGAGGCCGACCAGGCTGACGAGACCGCAGAGGGCACCGCGTCCGAGCCCGCCGAGGGCGGGGCGACCGGGTCCGGCGACGCCCGGGCCGAGGCCGCCGAGGTCGAGGCGCCCTCCGAGGGCGAGGCACAGTACGGCTCGGACCAGGCCTCCTACTACCAGCGCGGGAACGTCCGCACGCGTCGCTGACGCCCCGCGCCCGGCGCGAGTAGCCGGGGACACGACGGAGGCCGCCCACCAGGTCCGGTGGGCGGCCTCCGTCGTGCGTCCCGTCCGTCTCGTCGGGCGCGTCGCGCACGTCGACCGCTTCGACCGCGAGCGCGACGCCAGGGCGGCGCTCAGGCCTCCGGCGTCGGCGTCAGGCCGGTTCCCGAGGCGTCCGGGCCGTCGGTCGGCTCGGAGGCGCCCTGCTGGCTGCCGGAGTCGCCACCGGGGTCGCCAGCGGAGCCGCCACCGGGGTCGGTGCCGACCTCCTCGAGCAGGCGGACCAGCAGCGGCCCGACGATCCGGCGGAACGACCGACGCGGGCGGCCCCGGTCGAGGACGGCCACCTCGAGCTGCGAGGCGTCGAGGGTGCGTCGGTCCCCGTTCTCGCCCTGCGCGAGCACGTCGACGGCAAGGCGCAGCGCCTCGCCGAGGTCGAGTCCCGGCCGCCAGCGCGTGCCGAGGCGCTCCTCGGCCGCATCGCTCGCGCCGCCCATGACGACGAAGCCCTGCTCGTCGGCGACGGAGCCGTCGTAGGTGAGCCGGAAGACCTGGTCGTCCTCGCTCGTGGCGCCGACCTCGGCCACGACGATCTCGATCTCGAACGGCTTGGACTCCTGGGTGAAGACCGCGCCCAGCGTCTGGGCGTAGGTGTTGGCCAGGGCCCGCGCCGTGACGTCGGCCCGGTCGTAGGAGTAGCCGCGCAGGTCGGCGTAGCGGATGCCGGCCACGCGCAGGCTCTCGAACTCGTTGTAGCGGCCGACCGCGGCGAACGCGATGCGGTCGTAGATCTCCGACACCTTGTGCAGGGCCCGGGACGGGTTCTCCGCGACGAAGGCGATGCCCTCGTCGTAGCCGAGCACCACGACCGAGCGCCCCCGCGCGATCCCCTTGCGCGCGAAGTCGGCCCGGTCCTTCATGACCTGCTCGGGCGGCACGTAGAACGGCATGCTCATCGCGCACCTCCGGGGTTGTCGCGGCGGGCGGCGACGACGCGCTGCACGTGCCCCTCCAGGACGTCCTGGCCGACGAATCGCGAGCCGGCGTGGTCGACGACCGACACCGACGGCCAGATCTGCCGGCCGAGGTCGGGGCCGCCGGTGGCGGAGTCGTCGTCGGCGGCGTCGTAGAGCGCCTCGATGGCGATGGAGACCGCCTGCTCCTCGTCGATGCCGGGTCGCCACAGCTTCTTCAGGGCGCCGCGGGCGAACACCGAGCCGGAGCCGGTCGAGTGGTGCCCGGCCTCGGGGTAGCAGCCGCCCGTGACGTCGTAGGAGAAGATGCGCCCGACGCCCGCCACGAGGTCGTAGCCGGCGTAGACCGGCACGACGGTCAGGCCCTGCATGGCCAGGCCGAGGTTGCCCCGGATCATCGAGGCGAGGCGGTTGGCCTTGCCCTCCAGGGACATGACCGTGCCCTCGATCTTCTCGTAGTGCTCGAGCTCGACCTGGTAGAGGCGGACGAGCTCGACGGCGACACCGGCGGTACCGGCGATGCCGACGACGCTGAACTCGTCCGCGGCGAAGACCTTCTCCATGTCGCGGTTCGCGATGAAGTTGCCCATCGTCGCGCGACGGTCACCGGCCATGACGACGCCGCCCTCGAAGAGCAGCGCGACGATCGTCGTGCCGTGCGGAGCCTCGATGCTCGTGCCGGCGGGCAGGTTGCGACCGGACGGGAGCAGCTCGGGACGGAACGTGGAGACGAACTCGGTGAAGGACGAGGACCCGGCCGCGAGGTAGGCGTCGTCGAGCCGGCGAGGACGCCCCGGCGCGGGTTGCGTCACTGGCCGCCCTTCTGGACGAAGCCGCGGACGAACTCCTCGGCGTTCGACTCGAGGACGCCGTCGATCTCGTCGAGGACGTTGTCGATGTCGTCGTCGAGACCCTCCTTGACCGCGGCGCCCGCCGGGGCTGCTGGCGGGGTCTCGGGGGCCTCCGGCGGCTCGTCCTCGCGACGCTGTGGCTTGGCGTGCTCCTGTCCCGACATGACGACCTCCTGGAAGTTGGTGAGCCCCCGGCAGTCCGGGGGGCTCATTCGCTCACCACGACCCTAACGCGTGGGCCCCGCCGTTCGGAGCACCGACCGGTCACCACCCGGTCACCGAACGGTCACCGACCGGCTTCGACCGGCCCGAACGCGATGCCGGAGGGGTCTGCTCGCCCGGCTACTCGGGGGCAGCGAGGCCGCGGAGCAGCGCCGCGACGTCCTCGCTCTCCTCGAGCAGCCTGCCGACCTGGGCCCGGGTGCCGCGCTCCGGGTCGAGGATCGGCACGCGCTGCAGGCTCGCGTGACCGGGCACGTCGAAGACGACGGAGTCCCAGCTCGCGGAGAACACGTGGGGGGTGAACCGGCGCACGCACTCACCGCGGAACCAGGCGCGGGTGTCCTCCGGTGGCGTCGTCCGGGCGGCGCGCACCTGCTCGGGCGTCACGAGCTCGCGGGTGCTGCCGCGGTCGCGCAGGCGGTGCACGAGGCCCTTCTCGGGGCGGACGTCGGCCCACTGGATGTCGATGGCCGCCAGCCGGTGGTCGTCCCATCCGAGGCCGTCCCGCGCGCGGTAGCCCTCGAGGAGGCGCAGCTTGGCCACCCAGTCGACCATCGGGGCCGCCGACCACACGTCGCTGCCGAGGCGCGTCAGGACGTCCTCCCACAGGGTCATGACCTCCGCCGTGGCGTCGGGCTCGGGGTCGTCGCCGCGGCCGTCGAGCCAGGCCCGGGCGGCCTCGAGGTACATCCACTGCACGTCGAGGGCGGTGACGGTCCGGCCGTCGACGAGCTCGACCTTGGCGGTGAGGCCGGGGTCGTGCGACACGGTCTGCAGGGCTGCCACCGGTCGCCGCACGGACCAGTCCTGCGTGAGGTGGCCGTCCTCGATCATGCCGAGGACGAGCGAGGTGGTCCCCATCTTGAGCAGCGTCGCGACGTCGAGGTGGGTGGCGTCGCCGATGATGACGTGGAGCCGGCGGTACCGGTCGGCGACCGCGTGCGGCTCGTCGCGGGTGTTGATGATCGGGCGCTTGAGCGTCGTCTCGAGGCCGACCTCGGTCTCGAAGAAGTCCGCGCGCTGGGAGATCTGGTAGCCCGCTCCCCTGCTGTCGACCCCGAGCCCGACGCGCCCGGCGCCGCAGACGACCTGGCGCGTGACGAAGAACGGGATGAGGTGGCGCACGATGTCGGCGAACGGCGTCCGACGCGGCATGAGGTAGTTCTCGTGCGTGCCGTAGGACTGGCCCTTGCCGTCGGCGTTGTTCTTGTAGAGGTTGACCGGCGCCTGCCCCGGGCGTGAGGCAAGCAGCCGGACCGACTCCAGCGCCACGGCGTCACCGGCCCGGTCCCACGTCACCGCGTCGCGCGGTCGCGTCACCTCCGGCGAGCTGTACTCCGGGTGCGCGTGGTCGACGTAGTAGCGCGCGCCGTTGGTCAGCACGACGTTGGCCAGCGTCGGGTCCTCGACGTCGGTGAGCTGGCTCGGATCGGCGGTCTGCCGGTCCAGCTGCCAGCCGCGCGCGTCGCGCAGGGGGTCCTCGAAGGCGTAGTCCCAGCTCGACTGGTTGGAGCGGATGCCCTGCGCGGCGGCGTAGACGCTGACGACCTGCCCCGACAGGAACATCGGGTTGGCGAGCGGGTCGCCGGGCACCGAGATGCCGTACTCGGTCTCGAGTCCCATGATCCGACGCACCGTCATGGCCCGACCCTAACGGGCCGGGGCAGCGCGGCCGCGGACGCCTCGGCGCCGGCGACCGCACGGGCGGCCCGCCAGCGCAGCGCTCGTGACGCGAGGCTAGATCGCCCCGACCTTCTGGAGTCGGTTCAGGGCCCCCCAGCCGAACGGGATGGGAAGCCAGTAGGTCGCGAGCCGGTACAGGATGACGGCCGAGACCGCCGCGCCGCTCGGGACGCCGACGGCGATGAGGCCGGCCGACATCGCCGCCTCGATGCCGCCCAGGCCACCGGGCGTCGGCACGGCGGAGCCGATGATGGCGCCGGCGAAGTAGACGACCGCCACCGAGGCGACGGCGGGCTGCTCCCCCAGGGCGCGCGTGGCGCAGACGAGCGCGGCGACGAACGAGGTGTCGAGCAGGAGCGCGCCACCGAGCAGCTGGAGCAAACGCTGCGGGTGCTGGAAGGTCTCGAGCACCTGCGGCAGGGCCGAGCGCACGTGCGGCATGACGCGTTCGGTGAGCAGCGCCCGGATGCGCGGGACGGCGAGCAGTCCGAGCACCGCGATGACGACCGCGAGGATCCCCGCGACGAGCACCGGCGACGGGCTGAACGAGACCGAGGGCCCGGTACCCGCGAGGACGCCGGAGATGACGAGCAGCACGAAGTACGAGCAGAACTGGGCCACCTGGGCGACACCGACGCTGGCCCCCGCGAGGGTCGGCGTCAGGCCCGACGTCTGCAGGTAGCGGGTGTTGAGCGCGATGTTGCCCACCGCCGCCGGCGCCACGAGGCCGCTGAACGCCACGGCGAGCTGGGTCATGTACGTGCGCACGAAACGCAGGTGGATCGGCGAGGCGCCGGCCAGCGCGACCGAGGCGCCGGCGAACGTCGCGGCCGCGAAGACGACCAGACCCACGACCCAGCGCCAGTCGGCCTGGCGGAAGACCGTCGAGAGGTCGACCTGGGCCAGCTGGGTCAGGATGAAGTAGGCGGCGACGACGCCACCGATGACGGTGACGACGGCCCGCGCGGAGACGCGTCGCAGCTGGACCGGCTCGACGTGCTCGATGGACGGGCGCAGCTCGACGAGCCTGCCACGCAGGTCCTTCAGGACGCCGCGGCGCTCGCGGAGCGCCTCCCTGGTGTCCGGCGTCAGGGCGACGGCCTGCAGCAGCGGCACGGCCCGCAGCACGGCGTCCTCGCCGAGCGTCTCGATCGCGGCCCTGACCGTCCGCTCGGCCCCGACGGCGAGCGCGACCGTCGTCAGCAGCTGGGCGAGGTCGATGCGCAGGCTGATGTCGTCGGCGGCGACGTCACCGCTGCCGAGCCGGGCGAGGGCGACCCGGTCGCCGTCGACGAGGACGTTCTGCGGGCTCAGGGCGCGGTGGGCGACGCGGCGGCGGTGCAGCGTCTCGGACAGCCGGAAGACCGCCGCCAGCTGGGTGTCGGTGAGCGCGGGGCCAACCTCGGTGATCGGCGTGCCCTCGGGCTGGTCGTAGGCGATGACGGCCGAGAAGGCACCCACCTCGGCCACCGACACCGGCCGCGGCGCCCGGATGCCGAGGTCGTCGAGGATCAGGCCCATGAGCGTGCGGTGCTCGATCTCCGAGCGCAGCGTCAGCGCCGGTGCGCGCGTGAACCCGCTGCGCAGTCGCAGGACCCGGAGGAAGCGCCGGCCCGAGGCGAGGCCGAACGTGTCGCGGTCGACGACGTGGACGTCGAGGGTGCGAGTGGACGTGCCGGCGCCCGAGGCGCCGGCGTCCGTCGCGTCGGCGCCCGAGGCGTCGGCGTCGTCCGCCGTCGCCGTGTAGCGCCGGTCCCCGGCGTCGTTGGCGTCGACGAGCTCGAGCCGCCGCAGTCGCAGCCCGGTGGCGACGAGGACGTCGGCCACCTCACGGCCCGGCGCCCGCGTCGTCGTGACGCCGAAGGCGAGCCGGAAGGCGAGCCCGACGAGCCAGCCGATGAGCAGGGAGGCGGTGAGCGCCGCGAGCGTCATGGCCCCCGACAGCAGGGTGGTGACGAGGGTCGCGATGACGACGGTGACCGCGGCCGGCCAGATCCACTTGCGCCCGGAGATGTCCGCGACGGTGAGCAGCGACACGGTCGACACGACGACGATGTCGAGCGGCCCGGTGTGTCCGGTCGTCGTCGGGCGGGTGAGCACGTCGGTGAGGAAGCCGCCGTTGCCGGTCTGCACGAGCACCGCGAGGACGATGACGAGCACTCCCGCGACGACGGCGGCCCCGAGCGCCTGGATGAGCTGGAGCCCGCGCCGGCGCACGACGAGGTCGATGCCCACCCCGATGGGCAGGAGCAGGACGCCGATGCCGCTCATCCAGGCCAGCAACGTCAGCAGGACGCGCGGGAGGCCGCTCGTGGCGTCGGTGAGGTCCTGCTCGACGGCGCCGCGCGTACCGGACGCGATGTCGGCCAGGACGAGTCCGAGGACGAGCAGCAGCACGACGACGACGAGGCGCACGACGTCGGCGGGGCGGCGGACGCGAACCGGGATCGGGGGCTCGACGACCTCGACGTCGGCGGCCGGCGCGGGGGGCGGGACCGCGGGGTCGAGCAGCTGTGCCTCAGTGTCCGCGTCACCTGCGTCACCGGCGTCACCGGCGTCACCGGCGTCCGAGTGGGCTGGGACTGTCGGACGGGTGGGGTCCGTCGGCTGGGTGGAGGCGGCGGACGTCGCGACGGCGCGCGCGGGGTGGCGCTCCTCCTCCGGCGCAGACGGCTCCGCGGCCGTCTGCTGCTGACCGGGTTCGCTGGACACCTGCTCATGGTGCCCCACGCAGCCGTGAGTTCGGCGCCGCGACACCGCGCGGCGGGTCGGCTAGTCTGCGTGGCACGCGGACCTCGAGAGGGATGACTCGAAGTGAACGATGTCGTCGTGTTCAGCGGCTCGGCTCATCCGGCGCTCGCCGACCGGATCTGCGGCCACCTCGGGGTGACCCGTTCCCCCGTGGACCTCAAGCGGTTCAGCAACGACTGCCTGCAGGCCCAGCTGCTGGCCAACTGTCGCCGGCGCGACGTGTACATCGTCCAGCCGCTCGTGCCGCCGACCCAGGAGCACCTCATGGAGCTGCTCCTCATGATCGACGCGGCCCGGGGCGCTTCGGCCGCCCAGATCACGGCTGTCATGCCGCACTACGCGTACGCGCGCTCGGACAAGAAGGACGCCCCCCGCATCTCGCTCGGGGGGCGTCTCGTCGCCGACATGATCTCGACGGCCGGCGCCCACCGCGTCCTGACGATGGCCCTGCACGCCCCGCAGGTCCACGGCTTCTTCTCCACACCGGTCGACCACCTCACGGCCATCGGCGTCCTGGCCGACCACTTCCGCGAAACCGACCTCACCGACTCGATCGTCGTGAGTCCCGACCTCGGCAACGCCAAGGTGGCCACGCAGTTCTCGCGGCTGCTCGGCCTGCCCGTCGCCGCCGGCTCGAAGCAGCGGGTCGCCGACGACCGCGTCGTCATCGACTCCATCGTCGGCGACGTGTCCGGACGGCGCGCCATCATCCTCGACGACGAGATCGCCACGGGCGGGTCGATGCTCGAGCTGCTCGACCGACTCAAGGACGCCGGCGCCACCGAGGCGGCCATCGTCTGCACGCACGGGCTGTTCGCGGGCAAGGCCGTCGAACGGCTGCGGGGACACCCCTTCGTCACCGAGGTCGTCACGACCGACACCGTGCCCCCGCCGCACGGCTGGCCCGAGCTGACCGTCCGCTCCGTCTCGGCGCTCTTCGCCGAGGCCATCAGCCGGATCCACCACGGCCGTTCGATCAGCTCGCTGTTCGAGGGAGTCGACCCGACGCACGCCCCGCCCCAGGCCAAGCTGCCCTTCGACGCGCCGGCATGAGCCGGCCGACCGGGACCCGCGCCGATGGGCGAGGTGCCGCCCGTTCCTCGCCGCGCGGGACGGGCCTGCGTCGCCCCGTCGTCGCCCTCGCGCTCGACATCGCCCTCGTCGTCGTCTTCGCCGCGATCGGTCGGGCGAGCCACGCCGAGGCCGGCTCGGTCGTCGGCACGCTCGCGACCGCATGGCCGTTCCTGGTGGGCTGCTGGGTGGGCTGGCTCGTCGTCCGGGTCCTTCGCCACCGCTGGCCCGTGGACCTGGGCCCGGGCGTCACGGTCTGGTTCGCGACCGTGCTGTTCGGCATCCTGCTGCGCCACCTCACCGGCGCGGGTACCGCCCCGAGCTTCGTCGTCGTCGCCTCGGTCGTGCTCGCGGTGTTCCTGCTGGGCTGGCGTGCCCTCGCCGGTGTCGTCGCACGGCGTCGCGCCGCCTGAGCCGGGGTGCTGCCCCGGCACAGGACCCCGCGGGTCGGGTCGGCCGGGGCGCCGTCCGCGCGCGAGGGGCCGCGACCGACCAGGTCTGTCTCTTATACACATCTGACGCTGCCGACGACGGA
>NZ_JBNDHY010000036.1:0-33638 GCF_056755315.1 Monashia sp. HAY1-2A | reverse complement strand
CCACCAGCCGCCGGAACGTGCGGGCTGACGAGCTCCGCGCGGGTCCACGGGCTCGCAGGGTGGCTCGGTCCTGGCTCGGTCCTGGCTCGGCGGGGACGACGAGGGATGACGACGAGGGATGCCGCCGGGACCTCCGGGTTCCCACTGGAGAACCGCGGTTCGCTTCGGCGGCATACCTGTGACGTACTCCGTCAGCAGGCCATCAGCCCGATGACGTAGCCCCGGGCCCGGAGCCGCGGAATGAGGATGTCCAGTGCGGCGACGGTCTGGGAGCGGTCTCCCCCTCCGTCGTGCAGCAGGATCCTCGAGCCGTCCCGGACCGCGGCCAGGACCCGGTTGACGATGGTCCACGTGCCCGGTCGTGACCAGTCACGTGGGTCGACGGTCCAGAGGATCTGACGCTGGCTGCGGCTGGCGATGATCGACGCGATCCGCGCGTTGGTGGCCCCGTACGGTGGGCGGACGCATCGTGGCCGGTAGCCGAGGGTCCACTCCATCCGGTTCAGCTGCGACGTGACCCCCGCCGTGGACAGCGTGGTCAGATTCGGGTGGCTCCACGTGTGGTTGCCGATCTTCATGCCGTAGTAGCGCAGGCTGCGGGTGAGCGACGGGTACCAGGAGATGTTCTGTCCGACCTCGAAGAAGACCGCCTTCACCCCGTACTTCCGCAGTATCGCCAGAACCTTCGGCGTGTACGTCGGGTGCGGACCGTCGTCGAAGGTCAGGTACACGGTGCCCGCGTACGCGACGGGCGCGGCCGCGACGGCGGGGGCCGTTGCGGCCCCTTCCCAGGCGCCTCCCCCGACCGGTGGCCCGGTGCTCGGGGCCAGGCCAGCGACCGTGAGGGCCGCGAGGAGGGATGCTGCCAGTGAGCGTAGTGAGTGCTTCATGGCCGATCTCCTTGCCCTTCCATGCCATCACGGCGCGGGCGAGGCGGCGCACGGATGTGATGCCGCCTCTCAGACGGACCTTCGACCCTTGCCACTGTGGCCGTTGGCTTCGCCGCTCCGCCGTACCGGGACCTTCGCCTCTGCGCCGGCGCGCCGGCGAGAAGGCATCGTGGACGAGGAAGAGGAGGAACCATGAGAGCGGCGAGCGACATCGTGGTCGGCTTCGACGGCAGCCACGGCGCTGAGTGCGCGGTGGACTGGGCGGCGTCCGAGGCCGATCGGCGTCGTGTGGCCTTGCGCATCGTGACGGCACGGCCCTACGTGGAGCTGCCGTTCGGTGGAATGGGCGCCGGGGCCGTGCCGCCGGCGGACCATGTGGACGCCGAACGGCTCAGCGGGACTGGACGACTCCGCGCCGAGAAGGTGCTGGACGCCTCCCGCGTCGAGACAGCCGTCGTGGCGGGGTACCCCGCCGGCGTGCTGGTCCGGGAGTCCCACCAGGCTTCGCTGGTCGTGGTCGGGCACCCTGCGCGGGGAAAGGCCAGGGAGTACGTCACAGGCTCGGTCGCCTTCGCCGTGACGGCGCACTCGGCGTGCGACGTCATCGTGGTCCCCGACCAGGAACTGGTGGTGCCGGGTCCACAGCACCCGGTGGTTGTCGGGCACGACGGTAGCGGCGGCGCCGACCGTGCGACCCGCCGAGCCGCAGCCATCGCCGTCGAGCACGGCGCGCCACTGGTCCTCGTCCGGGCCCTGCCACGCGTGGAGGACTGGTTCGGCCCACCCCGCGGCCTGGAAGCCCTCCGAGACAACGCCGACAACCCCGACGGCTCCCGACGGCCGGTACGGGACGCGCTCGAGACCATTGCCGCCGATCTGCGGACGGGCTTCCCGGGACTGGATGTGCGCGGCAGGGTCGTCGATGCTCACCCCGTGGCCGCGTTGCTGGAGGTCGCCGAGGGTGCAGGTGAGGGCGCAGGACTGCTCGTCGTCGGGTGCCGGGGTCTCGGTGGCTTCGAGCGACTTCTGCTCGGCTCCGTCAGTCGTGCGGTGGTCCACTACGCCCGGACTCCCGTCCGCGTCGTGCGCCCCGACATCGTGGCAAGGGCCGTGCCCGCCGGTGGTTTCGCGCAGGCAGGCTCCGTCCGGATGGAGGAGGAGCCATGAGGGCGCGAGTCGGTGACCGCATCTTCGTGGCCGGAACGGCCGCAGACGGACCCTTGCAGGACGGTGAGGTGCTCGACACGGGTGGCCCCGACGGGAGCCCTCCCTTCCTAGTCCGTTGGAGCGACGGACGCATCGAGCTGTTCTCACCCGGTCCGGAATCCTTCGTCGTCCTCGGGACCCTGCATCCGGGTGATCCAGCACGACCGGCGTGCGCCGACGAGCCGGCTGCCGGGGTTCTCGGATGAAGGGCAGATGACCGGGGCCTCAGCGGACGACGAGCACCGGGCACACCGCGTCGTGGATGACGCGGTGGCTCACCGAACCCAGGAGCATGCCGCTGAAGCCACGACATGCAGCGCCGCATGCTCCCGCTCGGCCCATGCGGCGGCGGCATCCAGGGCGCGCTGCGCGGCCTCCGAGTCGTCGACGCCCACGACGACGGGATGCTCGGGTCCGGGGCGCGCGACGTGCAGGTCGCCAGCCGTCTCCTCCTGCTGCTCCTGCTGCTCGGCGCCGGCTCGCACGATGACGACCGGGCACCGTGCGTGCGCGGTGACGGCGTAGGACGTCGAGCCCAGGAGCCCGGCCCGCAGCCGACCGCGGCCGCGGCTGCCCAGCACGATCAGGTCGGCGTCACGGGACGCGTCGACCAGCTGCCCGGCCGGACTGCCCAACAAGTACTGCGCTTCGATCTGTGACGCCTCGAGAACACTGGACGCGTGGTCCGCCCTCGCCGCGGACCACCGCGGCGGCCTGGTGCAGCATCGGCTCGGCCAACGACTCGTCGACGGCAGGGAAACCGGGATCATCGACAGGCTGAGGCTGTGCACGATGGTGCGCCGTGTGCCGAGCTGACGGGCGGTCTCCGCGGCCCACTCGAGCGCCAGCCGGACGCTGGGCGAGCCGTCGTATCCGACGACGACACCGTGCGACTGGTCGTCCTGGTCGTTCATGACCAGACACCTCCCTCGGTCCTGTCCGGCCGACACCGCACCGCTCCTGCCTTCGTCCACCCCACCGGTGGGTCGTCTGCGGGACCTTGGCCCCTACTCGCGCGAGGCGCCGCGCGTCGCACTGGAGGCATGACGAAATCGACCGGCATCTCCCGCACTCCCCACGGTGCGACGTCGGGGCGTCACCCCGCTTCCTCCCCCAACGCAGCCAAGAGGGTGGGCCTCTCCAACATGGAGGTACTCGACCAGTCCGAGTGCTGGCGTCTCTTGCGCACCCAGGACGTCGGGCGACTCTCGGTCGTGGTGGAGGGGGAGCCTGACATCTTCCCCGTGAACTACGTGGTCGACCACGGCAGCATCGTCATTCGAACCGCGGCCGGCCGGAAGCTGGCGGCGAGCGTTCGGGGCGCGGTCGCCTTCGAGGTCGATGAGCTGCACGGATCCGACGCATCCGTCTGGAGCGTCGTGTTGCGCGGTCGAGCCACCGAGATCCGGGACAAGGACGAGGTGATGGCTGTGCTGGCGCTGGGACTGGTCACGTGGCACGTGGGCAGGAAGCCGCGCTTCCTGCGCCTGGTGCCGTGGGCGACGACGGGTCGCCGGCTCCAAGTGCAGGGCCGGAAGGCGTGACCGCGTCATCGCCCACAGCAGCCGCTCGTCAACCGACGGTCATGGCCATTGCCGAGGCCGCGTGGCGGTCCGATGCCGACGAGGCAGCTGGGACCGGAACCACCAGGAGGTCACACGGCAGGTCCTCGAGGTTGCCTCCGTGAAGCGCCGTTCGCACCAGATCCCCGAGCAGCGCCCGCCCCGGCCGGCCGGTCAGCTGCTGGGCACCCACGACGACAAGATCATCGGGGTTGCACCTGGACACGAGGACGTCCGCCAGGGGGCCACACGCGACCTCGACCCGCGGAGAGATGCTCCGCGGCAGGGCCCGCAGGGTCAGCCAGGCGGATGCCAGGCCGTCGGACACGGCCCGGGGACCAGCACCGTCGGGGACTGTACTGACGGCCCAGAACGCGGCCCTCCGGATTCTGGCCTCACGTGCGCCGTGGGCCACCACCCGCCGGTCACCGACGACTCCCGCGAGCACGACCCGGACCACGGGAGAGACTCCGCCGCGGCGGGTCGACCAGGGCCGGGTCGGCTGCGTGACGTGGGGGATCATGACCGGACACCGGGCTCGACGGAGCAGCTCGTCCGTCGGGCATTCCAGCAGCAGGAGGCCGTCGTCCGCGCCGAAGCCCCGCACCGGGGCGACGTAGAGCGCAGTCCGTGCGGCCAGGCTCTCGATGTCGACATCGTCCAGCGGTCCCAGGACGACCGCGCTGACGGGCACGTGGGGGTCGGTGGCCTCGGCCACCAGGGCAGCTCGTTGTGTCGCACTGCCTGTGGCGTCCTGGGACGGCCAACGGAGGCGGGCGGGTGCCGCGTCGTCGCCCGCCGGGACGGCCAGGAGGACAAGGTCGAGCCCGCGCCTGGCCGCTTCCATGGTCGCAACGGCGACAGCCGCCTGCCCGGCCGCCGAGGCACTGCATCCGACCACGACCGCGGCTGAGCTCTTCCGATGGACCATCCTCACACCTCCGGCTCCTGGCGCGTACCCGCGCAGTTCCCCCGCAGTTCCACTCTGCCGGTGGCGCCGCAGGTGGGGACGGGACCTTCGTCCGCCCTCATGGGCGCCCCACTGGGGAAGCACGGGAGGCACAGCACGGACCGGAGAGCATGCGACGGACAGCATCGGCGCACAGCGGGCCGCCGTGGCCCACGGAGTCGCAGGCCATTGGTCCCTAACACCGTGGGGCAAGGGCAGTCAGTCTGAGCGTGCCGGCTCACCGGTCCACGAGAAGGGAGAACACGATGAGCACGACAACGTCCAGCGCCCAACCGACCCACCACGGACATGCGGGGATGCCGACACCCGACGTCCGGGACCACCGGGCCTTCCGCTTCTTTGCCGGAGCCAGCCGGCTCGCCATCGGGTGGATCTTCCTCTGGGCCTTCCTCGACAAGCTGTTCGGCCTCGGCTTCGCGACGGGGCGGGACAGCAAGACCGGGGCGGTCGACCTGCTCGGCCCCGATGCCTGGGTCAACGGTGGGTCACCGACGCGCGGCTTCCTCACCTTCGGCACGAAGGGCCCCCTGGCGGACTTCTACCAGGGCTTCGCCGGCGGGGCGTGGGCCGACTGGCTCTTCATGATCGGTCTTGCCGGGATCGGTATCGCACTCCTGCTCGGTGTCGCCATGCGGATCGCCACCGTCTCGGGCGTCGTGCTGCTGCTCATGATGTGGAGCGCGGCGATCTGGCCGGAGAACAACCCGTTCATGGACGACCACCTGGTGTACGCGCTCGTCCTCATGCTGCTGCTGTTCGCCCGCGCCGGGCGCGACCTCGGCCTCGGACGCGCGTGGGAGCGGTTGGGCATCGTCCAGCGGTACCCCGTTCTCCAGTAGCTGGACACGGTGCCGCGGCCCGGGGTCGTCCGCCCGACTCGGCGCGAGCATGGACACATGCCGCGCGGACACGGGACGGACCTCGACATCCGGGCGGCGGCGGCCATGTCGACCGCCGACGTCGTGTCGGTCCTCGGCGTCGCGCCGCATCGCGGTCTCGACGCCGATGAGGTGACGTGGCGGCAGGGGACCTACGGTCCTAACGCCATTGCGACGCACCATGCGCGGTTCCTGCCCGTGCTGTGGCGCCAGCTGCGGTCGCCGCTGCTGGGTCTGCTGCTCGTGGCGGCCACGGCGTCCTTCTTCCTGGGCGAGCGCAGCGACGCCGTCATCATCGGCGTCATCGTGTTCGTGTCGGTGGGTCTCGGCTTCGCGAACGAGTACCGTGCCGAGCTGGCTGCAGCCGCGCTGCACGCGCAGGTGAGCCACGAGGCGGTGGTCCTGCGCGCCGGCACCGTCGGGCGTGTCGACGTGACAGCACTCGTGCCCGGCGACCTCGTCGAGCTGTCGCTCGGCGAGGTCGTCCCGGCCGACGTGCGACTGCTGTCGGTGGTACGGCTCGAGTGTGATGAGTCCGTGGTCACCGGTGAGTCCCAGGCGGTCGAGAAGGGCACCGACGCGGTGGCGCCCGACGCGGCCCTCGCCGACCTCACCGGGTGCGCACTGATGGGCACCGTCGTGCATGCGGGCGGCGCGCGCGGCGTGGTCGTCGCCACCGGTGCCCGCACCGAGCTCGGCACCATCGCGGCCGGGCTGGCGACCCACCAGGCCGACACCGAGTTCCAGGTAGGGCTGCGCCGGTTCTCGCTCCTGCTCGTGCGCGTCGCCGGCGTGCTGACCGCCTCGATCTTCGTCGCCAACGTCGCACTCGAGAAACCCTTGCTCGACGCCCTGCTCTTCTCGCTCGCCATCGCGGTCGGCATCACCCCGCAGCTGCTGCCGGCGGTGGTGTCGACAAGCCTCGCGGCGGGGTCACGACAGCTGGCCCGGCGCCACGTGCTCGTCAAGCGCCTCGTGTGCATCGAAGACCTCGGTGACGTCGACATCCTCTTCACCGACAAGACGGGCACTCTCACGGCCGGACGCGTCGACTATGCGCGGGCCGTCCCAGCCCGCGGTGAGCGTTCCGAGGGCGTCGTGCGCTGGGGGCTGCTCTGCTGTGGCTCCATCGCCGAGGGGCCTGCCGCGGGCGGCACCACCCCGCTCGACCGCGCCCTGTGGGAGTCCCCGGCCGCCGATGCGGTCCGGGCCTCGCTGCCCGGCTACGAGGTGCTCGGCGTCCTGCCGTTCGACCATGAGCGACGCATGGTGTCCACGCTCGTCCGCGCACCGGACGGCTCGGTGACGCTCGTCACGAAGGGCGCGCCAGAGACGGTCCTCGAGAGGTGCACCGACACCGACTCGCACGTCCGGGCCGCGCTCGAGGCCGAGTTCGCCGCGGGTCATCGCGTGGTCGCCGTCGCGACCCGATGCATGGACCAACCGCATCCGCCCCAGCCGGGCGACGAGCGGGGCCTGACGCTGAGTGGGCTGCTCGTGTTCCTCGACCCGCCGAAGCCCGATGCTCGGGCCGCCCTCGAGCGGCTCGCAGCCCTCGGGATCGACGTCAAGGTGGTGACCGGTGACAGCGCCGTCGTTGCCGCCAAGGTGTGCCATGACCTGGGCCTGACCGGCGACCGCGTCCTCACCGGCGCCGACGTCGACGCCCTCGACGACGCGGGACTCCTCGACGCAGTGGCGAGCACGACGGTGTTCGCGCGCGTCAGCCCGGAGCAGAAGGCGCGGATCGTCCGGGCCCACCACCACGGCAGCGGCGGCGTCGCCTTCCTCGGCGACGGCGTCAACGACGCCCTGGCACTTCACGCCGCCGACGTCGGCATCTCCGTCGACTCGGGCACCGACGTCGCCAAGGACGCGGCCGACGTCATCCTCCTCGAGAAGAGCCTCGACGTGCTTGCCGACGGTGTGACCGAGGGCCGGCGCATCTTCGCCAACACCCTCAAGTACGTCCTCATGGGTACGTCGAGCAACTTCGGCAACATGGCGTCGGCCGCCGCCGCGTCCGTGTTCCTGCCGTTCCTGCCGATGCTTCCGTCACAGATCCTGCTCGGGAACCTCCTCTACGACGTCGGACAGCTCGCGATCCCCACGGATCACGTCGACCCGGAGCAGCTGCGCCGGCCCTCGCACTGGGACATCGGCTCGATCCGCCGGTTCATGCTCCTGTTCGGGCCGATCAGCTCGGTGTTCGATCTGCTGACCTTCGCCATCATGCTGTGGGGCTTCCACGCTGGTCCCGGTCTGTTTCGTTCGGGCTGGTTCGTCGAGTCCCTGGCCACCCAGACCCTTGTCGTACTCGCCATCAGGACCCGCGTCGTCCCCTTCGTCCGGAGCCGGCCGAGTGCACCCCTGCTGCTGGCGGTCCTCGGCGTCGTGGTCACGGGGGCGGTCCTGCCCGCGACGCCCCTGGCACCGACACTCGGCTTCGCGCCACTGCCCGGCGGCTTCTTCGCCGCACTCGTCGCGATGGTCGGGGTCTACCTCGTTCTCGTCGAGGCGGCCAAGCGCTGGTGGACGCGGCCGGACGCGCCTCCGCACACCGGCGTCCCGGCCGACCTCAGCCGCCGCTTCGTGCGCCGCCGGGCGGCCCGGTTCAGCGCCGGGCCGGCTCCGCAGCCTTCGGGAGCCCCGGAACACCGACGACAGAAGGACCGCCCGGACCGCTCGGTCGGACCGTGAGGCCACCACCGCAGGGCCTCACGCGCGGTGAGGTGGCACGACGCATCTCGCGCGACGCGGTCAACCGGCTGGGGCGAGTGTGACCGCGTTTGACCTGACGGCCGCCTCGCACGGGGTTCAGCTCGCTCGCAGCTGGCCCAAGGTCACGAAACCGTATCCGGCGGAGCGGGCTTCGGTGATGATCCTGGCCAGCGCGTCGGCATCGAGGGTCGACCCGTCAGGAGCGGCGCCCAGGTGCATGAGCACGATGGCGCCCGGGGAGCGTGCGGCCGCGACCCTGTCGGCGATCTTTCCGACCGAGATTCCCGCGGCCCGACCCTTCCACCCCAGGGTGTCGACGGTCCAGCCGACCCCCACGTACCCCATCGCGTTGACGGTCGCCAGGCTGCGGCCGTCGTAGTCGCCGTACGGGAAGCGGAACAACGGTCTCGGGTCCTGGCCCGTGGCCTGCAGGATGGACGTTCGGGCGGAGGTGACCTGCCGCCGCAGCGCCGCGTCGCTCAGCTGCGGGGCGTGCGGGTGCGAGTACGTGTGGTTCCCCACGATCCCGTGCCTCGCCAGGGCCGCCGCAGCGGACGGGTACCGGTCAGCGAACTCTCCGGTCGGGAAGAACGTGGCCGGGACACGCTCGCGAGCCAGGGTGGCGATCACCGACTGGACGCCCTCTGCTCCCGACCCGCCGTCGAAGGTCAGCGCGACGACCTTGTGTGACGTCGGTAGGCGCGAAACCACGCGGCCCGTCACCACAGGCGCACTCGGGCGAGCGGTCGAGGACGGAGAGCTCGACGTCGCGACGGGGAAGGTCGTGCTGGGCTTCGGTACCGGGACGCGGGTCGACGTCGAGGTCGTGCTCGGGAGTGTGGTCGCCGGGGCCGGGGTCGTCGCAGGGTGAGAAGCGGCCGTCTGCGATGCCGTGGAGGACGGAGTCCGCACGGGCGCCGATGCGGGTGCGGCACAAGCCCCGGCCACCGCCATGGCCAATGCAGGGAGCAGCGAGATGAGCACGTGGTGTCTCACACGCCAAGCCTGCGCCTCGCCGGTGCCGCAGGCAGAGCAGAAGGTCCTGCCCCGTGGTCAGGGTAGGTAGCGGCGCGCGCCCGCGAACTCGGTGGCGTATGGCTCAGTTGCGGTCGGGATGGTCTGGACGGTCTGCCCGGTCCCGGGTGCGTGCACCATCAGGCCGGAGCCGACGTAGACCGAGACATGGTGCACGCGGCCGGAGGCCGTCGCGTAGAAGAGCAGGTCGCCGGGCAAGGCCGCATCTGCGGGGATCCGCCGACCCCGCGCAGCCTGCGCGCCGGCGTCGCGGGGGATCACCAGACCGTGGACGCGGTACACCAGCGAGGCCAGCCCCGAGCAGTCGACGCCGAACCCGGAGCGGCCCGCCCACAGATAGGGCAGGCCGGTGAACGCCTGTGCAGACCGCGCGACCGAGACGCCGGCGACTCGCGACGCGGGGGCTGTGACGCCGTGCCGGACCACGACAGCCGGGTCGACGCGGCGCACCACACCGCCGGGAAGCCCCAGCCGCAGCCATCCACCGGACTGCCCCACGACCGGCAGGCGCGTCCCGTAGCTCACCTCGACCACCCTGCCGGCGGCCGCGGTGTCGTCCCGTAGCCAAGCGGTCCGCGCCACGACTGTGGCGAGCTCCGTCGCCTGCCTCGGGGCCTCGGCACCGAGCTGTCGGATCGGCACCCAGCCCGGATATCCCCGCCCGTCCAGCGGCGTCGGCTGGTCGGGAACGACGACCTCGGCCCACGAGCCACTCACTGCCGTCACCAGCACCCGGTCACCCAGCAGAGCCTGCGTGTCCGCCCGGCCCTGGAGACCGCGCCGGTCGGCCAAGGACATGCCGCGCAGCCACCGGCGGATGTCGGCCGGTGAGCGCAGCGCCGGGTCGTCGACGGCGCGGGGTGAGGACGGCGTGCGCCAGAGCGTCGCCACAGAGACGGTGACCCATGCCGGACGTCCGGCGCGGGGCCGTGCCGGAGGCGTCGGACGAGGCGTCGACGGCGGCAGCGTGCCTGAGCTCTGGGTCGTCGGCCCAGGGGTGGGGCGGCCCGCCGTCGATGTGACCGAGGCAGGAGGTGTGACAGGGCCGGACGAGCTGGCAGACGACGTGGCGGACGGGGTGCCCGGCGCCGAGCCGGGCACAGCGACGGTGGACGGGGTCGACCCTGTCGGAGGCTCGGATGACCGGACGCACGCGGACAGGGCGAGCGCCGAGGCGATGGCGGCAACTGCTGCCGCGAGCTTCCGACTCACGAGGCCACCATGCTGCCGGTGCTGCACTCGCAACAGATCCAGAAGTCCTGCACGATGCACGGCGAGGTGCGTGCGCTCACACCGGTTCGACCGGCTGCCGCAGTATCGTGCGGAGCCGCTCGGGTGCACTGCGCCTGGGGTCACCCAGGTACACCTCGTGGTGCCGGCCGCGCGGGCGCATCCCCGCCGCCGCGATGGCGTCGTGGAGACGGCGCAGCGACGGCGCCTCGGCGGCATACGGGCCGACATGCAGCAGCTGGGCGCACCGGCCCTCCGCCCACGGACGCAGGGCCATCCGGTCCAGGGCGGCGAGGTCCTTCGAGCGCGCCTGTCTGGTGGCTTCCGCCACGACGGCGGCGTCGATGGGTTCCGGCTGCATGATCATGGCCTGCCAGCGCCACCGGTCCCGGTCGGTCTCGGCCATGGTGCCCTCGCCGCGCGTCACCGCCTCGACCAGCGCCTGCTGGTCGTCGCCGTCGCCGACCCACCACAGCGCCTCGAGGGGCATCACCCGGGGTGCCTCACCGAGCGCCTTCTTGACGAGAAAGTGCACGGCGTAGCTCACCGCGAAGAGCGCCTGCAGCGCCGCTGCGAACTCCGGCCCCTCGGGCGACCCGTGACCGGGAACCACGAGGAAGGCCATCTCGGGCACGTCCACGAACTCGACCGTGCCGCGCCGTGGCTTGTAGAGGCTGTCGAGCGACACGGTGCTGGTGGTCATGTGCTCAGCGTCGTCTGCGGTGTGTCAGCGGTCCTGAGGCAAAGGTCCCGTCCATGGACCGGCCTCGTGGGACCAAAGTCTCCCCCGTCGGCGGCCACAGCCGAGCAAGGTGTGAGACGAGGGGCGAAGGAGGCAGACCGTCATGACGACCGCGGCAGGGGGATCCCGGAGCACGAGCGGCTCCCATGAAGCCGACGTTGCTCTGCGCGGTGCCAGCTCCGAGTCGGCGCGCGTCCCGGTGCGGCGACCGCGGCTGGCCTACGCCGACAACCTCAAGGTCGCCCTGGTCGCCGGCGTCATCCTCGCGCACGTCTTCCTCGCATGGAACGGGCTCGAGGGCGCCTGGGTGCTGAGCGAACCGACCGTGCGCGAGCCGCTGTTGAGCGTCCTCCTCCTCGCAACCGTGGTCGGCGTGTCGTTCGGGATGCCGCTGTTCTTCATGGTCGCAGGACTGTTCACGCCAGGATCGCTGGAGCACAAGGGGATCCGCCGATACCTGCGCGACCGCACCATCCGGCTGCTGACGCCCAGTGTGGCCTTCGTGCTGCTCCTCACGCCACCCATCGAGTTCGTCGACTCGAGCAACGCCGGATACGGCGGCAGCTTCTGGGACTTCGTCCCCCACGCCTGGCGGCCGCTGCCGCCTGCTCCCGGCCCCACGTGGTTCCTCGGCGTCCTGCTGGTGTTCTCGGTCGCGTATGCCGCGGTGCGGCGACACCTCCCCGCACGCGAGGACGTGGCTGGCCGGCTGACCGGGCGGTACATGATCGGGACCGTCTTCCTCGTAGCGGCGACCTCCTACGTGCTGCGGATCTGGGTGCCGTTCGGCGAGGAGCGCTGGCACCTCGCGCTGGCGCAGGCACCCGGGTGGGTCGCGGGGTTCACGCTCGGCGCGGTTGCCGCTGAACGGGAGTGGTTCGAACGCCTCGACCCGGCGCTGGTGCGCCGGGTGCGCCATGCCGCCTGGCTGGCCATCGCCGGGTGCGCAGGTCTGGTCGCCGTCCTCACGACCGCCGGCGGCGACCCGGACGCGTACGGTGGCGGTGGGACCTGGCAGTCGCTGGTGTTCACGGTGGTCGAGGCCACGGTGCTCGTCACCGTCTCCGTGTGGGTGGTCGACGCGTTCAGGCGGCGAGCGCACGCTCACGGACCGCTGGCCCGGTGGCTCAGCCGAGCGGCATACGCGACCTTCCTCGTCCACCAGGGAGTCCTCGTCGTGCTGATCCTGGCCAGCCGGAACCTGGCCTGGCCCACCGAGGCCCGGTTCGTCCTCGTGGCGGTGACGGGAGTCGGCCTCTCGTTCCTGGTCGGCGGAGTGTTGCTGCGAGTGCCCGGCGTCGCCCGGTTCCTGTGACGCGCCCGCTGGACGCCGGCGCGGGCGGGAGCGGGCGGGACCAACTGCCCTGGCGACGGCCGGGTCTGCGACCGACCGTGGAGTGCACGTCCCCGTGAGGCTGGAGGAGCCATGACGCCCAGGAAGAGCGCCCGGGCCGGCATCGTGGTCGGCATCGACACGTCCCGCGAGAGCGGTCTCGCCCTGGCATGGGCGGCCCACGAGGCCGCCCGCCGGCAGGTGCCCCTGCATATCCTCCATGCATACTTCCCGGACCATCCCGATCCCGGCATCGGGGTGCCGGACGCCGCCCGGCCCACCGGTGCCCTGCACCTGTTGGCGTCACGAGCGGAGCGCGCCTGCGCCGATGCGGCCGCGACCGCCCACGCCCTGCACCCGGAGCTCGAGATCACGACCAGGCGGCAGCCTGCGATGCCCGGCGCAGCGTTGGTGGAGACGTCACGCACCGCAGCCCTGGTGGTGGTGGGAGCACGCGGGCTCGGTGCCTTCGGGAGCCTCCTGCTCGGCTCGGTCTCCATCCACGTGGCCGCTCACGCGCACTGTCCGGTCGTCGTGGTCCGCGAGGCGGCCACCCGCACGGTGCCGGACACGAGAGTCATCCTCGGAGTCGACGGCCACGCGCACTCCATGGGTGCGGTCAGGTTCGCCTTCGAGCAGGCCGCGATGCACGGCAAGGGACTCACGGTCGTCCACACCTGGCAGCTCGACAGCATGGAGGGCGCAGTCGTTCCCACGCCGGGCGGCTCGAACCGGGACCGGTTGGACGAGCAGGGACGATCCCTCCTGGCCGAGTCCATCGCGGGGTTCCGCGAGGAGTTCCCCACCGTCGACGTACGCCGGCACGTGGTCGAGCGGAACCCCGTGGACGAGCTGGTGCGCCTGAGCCAGAACGCCCACCTGCTCGTGGTCGGGACGCGTGGGCGCGGGTCCATGGCGGGGCTGCTCGAGGGTTCTGTGTCTCAGGGCGTGCTGCGTAGGGCCCATTGCCCGGTAGCGGTTGTCCCTCCTCTGACCAAGGCTCCGTGGGAGGCCCGCGACCGTCCGCGCCCTCACCTCTCAGGCACCCTGCACCCCTGAGGGCACCGGATCCACTCCGAATGCGGCCCACGCCGGGGTGCCCGAGAGCGCCGGCGCATCGCATCAGACGTCACTCACTGAAAGGATGTCCACCCTGCCGGGTGGCGGGGCTTGGCGGTCAGGACCGGCCGGCATCGGGCTCCCGGACGAGTTCGAAGGCGCTCTCCTCCTCCTGGCTGTGGTGCTGTCCGCAAGCCGAAGCAGCTCGACGCCGTCGACGCCCGGGCGGGCCCCGGCGGCCTGCCCTGCGATGACGATGGACGCAAGCGTCGGCCGCCCTCTGGTCAACTGGGAGGCGGTCGCGGAACCAGCTCACACCTTGCTCACCACATGCGTGGAGAGTGCCCGCTCAGACGGCCCCGGCGACCATGATGGAGATCCCGTCGGCCCAGACGGTGGCCTCGTCAACCCGCCAGCAAGGAACCGAACAGCTCGCCGTACCGGATCAGGTGGCGGTCGCTGAGGAAGTCGCTGGATACCCGTTCGTGCGCGGCGTCTCCGATCCGCGTCCGTCGCTCCGGGTTCCCGAAGAGGTCCGAGGCGAGGGCGGTGAACCGGTCCAGGTCGCTGGGGTCGGCGAGCAGTACGCCGCTGACGTCGTCCTCGATCTGGTCAGAGATGCCGCCGACAGCCGAGGCGACGACCGGACGCTTCTTCCACATCGGCTCGGTGACCGTCAGCCCGAAGCCCTCCGCCAGGCTCTTCTGCACGACCACGGTCGCGTACCGCTGGAGCGCGTTGACCAGGTGCGCGTTCTCGTCGACGTCGTCCATGGGAAGGCAGCACAGGTGGACGCGCGCACGTCGCGACCGTGGAAGTGCGCCGCGCAGGTGCTGGCAGTCCCTGAGCACCTGTTCGCTCTCGGGGTCGTCACTCACTCCACCCATCGCAGGCCCCGCGAGCAGCAGGTGCACGTTGTCAGGAAAGCGGTCCAGATAGTCGCTGAAGCCGGTGAGCACGCCGCCCATGTCCTTCAGCCGGTCCCACCGGCTGACCTGCAGCATCACCTGCACGTCGGGCGGCAACCGCCGGTCCTCGCCCAGCAACAGCCCGTGGTGCGCGCGGACCGCATCCCCGGAGCGGTCGCGACGGGCGAACGCGAGGCTGCCATCGGCGGTCGGCTGGTCCACCAGGCCCGCACGATGCAGCACCGACCGGATGCTGTCAGCCGTCATCTCGGCGTTCTTGGCGCTGAGCGGGTCGAGCGACGGCGGGATCACCCAGGCACGTTCCGGCGGCACCCACGGTGGCGCGTGCTCCTTGCGTGAGAAGACACAGACGTCGGCCGCCTCGACGAACGGGCGGAGCAGCTCCCAGCCTCGTTCCGTGTGCTCATTCGCCTGCTCGGTTCCGATGTGACAGCGCCAGATGACGTGCACACCCAGCTCGTGCAGCGCACGGGCCAGGCCGACGGTCTGCGGGTCGTGCAACAGCACGATGTCGCCGGGGCGGACTCGCTCGTGCCACCCCTCGAGGTTGCGGGCCAGCACCTGCCGGTAGTGGTCCAGGTCGGTCGCGCCGAGCCCGCCGCCATCCCCCGGGGTCCCGTGGAGCAGGTTGTGCAGCCGCTTGGTCAGGGTGAAGAAGCGGTCGTCGCCCGTGAGCACCAGCCAGCGCGTGTCGACCCCGGCGCCTCTGCCGTAGCCCACCAGCGTCTGCAGCATCTCGGCCACGCCACCGCCCCGCGCGGTCGAGCTGATGTTCCATACCGTGCGGCACGCCAATGACACTCTGGCCGCCTCGGCTGCAGCCTCCAGAAGGGCGAGGCGCTCCGCCGAGAGGACGTGGGCGAGCCGACCCAGGGACAAGGCACGTACAGCCACCTCGCGCATAGGTCATCATCTCCCACTGCGCTCCGCCCGGGGCACACCCGCACCGGCGTGCTCGAGGCCACCGACCCGGACCTGCCGGGGACGCCCGGCGTCTCTCCCGCCAGAAGGAGGCGCGGACTGGCCGGATGCCCTGCCTCGGGTTCCGGGGTGACCGGGTCGACACCGATGGCGGGACCTTCATCCCTGACCGTTCGCCGGCCTTGGCAACGACACTGAGATACGCCCGGGACCGAGGGACGACCGCTCGTCGCTCGTCGCTTGGAAGGAAGCGCGTCCATGCTGGTGCGCGAAATCATGACTACGCCGGCAGTCCACATCGGCGAGAAGACGTCACCGCAGGCGGCTGTCCGGTTGATGGCGCGCGCTCACGTGACGAGCCTGCCGGTCGTGGACGCAGAGGGCCGGGTCGTCGGGATCGTCAGTGAGGCCGACATCCTGCGCCGCTCCATCCAGCCCGATCCCCGGGGGCACCTGCGCCCCACGCGCCGGGCCGGTGAGGCCCTTCCGGAGACCGTCGAGTCCCTGATGACCCGTGAACCGTACGTCACGCGGGCCGAGGAGGACGTCGCGGATGTGGTTGCCGTGTTGGCTGCCCATGGCTGGAAGAGCGTTCCGGTCGTGACAGGGCATCGTTTGGTCGGGATGCTGAGCCGCAGTGACGTCATCCGCTGCCTGTCCCGGCCCGACGACGAGATCGCTCACGACGTGACCCGGGTCTTTGCCCGATACGGCTCACCGAGGTGGCAGATCTCCGTGCGCGAGGGCATCGTCACCGTCAGTGCCACCAAGGGTGAGAACGAGCGTGCCTTGGCTGATGCGCTCGCCGCCGAGATCACCGGTGTCCGCGCCGTGTGCCACGACCCGCTGCCGTCCGCCGCAGAGACGTGAGCCGACACCGCGCGAGCGGCGGGCCGGCCGTTGACATCAGGGACCTTGGTCCGCACCCGGGCGCTCAACCCACGCGCACGGTTGGGGTACACGGACCCCGCCCCGGGTCGCTCCCAGCACTCCAGCTCTCCGAACGGCTCCCCAGGCAGCACTCCAGCACGGGTCCGAGACCGAAGGAGGAACGCCATGCGACTACAACACGACACCAAGCCCGCCCTGGAGGCACCCGTGCGGGCCGGTCCCAGCCCGTCGGCCGGAAGGCAGGTGGCCCGGTTCGTGGTCCACGTGCTGCAGATGTGCGCCGTGATGTGTGTCAGCCTCGCCCTGCTGGGCCTGCTCGTGGCCGGGCTTGCCGCCGTGGTCGGGTTCTCCGATCCGCGTCAGAGCGCCCCGGTCCCGTCGGCCCTCGTGGTCACCCTGACCTTGGCAGGGGCCATGGTGGCGTGGATGCGGTTCATGGCCATGGGGTGGCAGCCGACCCTGGAGATGGCCGAATCGACCGTCCTTGCCGGGGCGCTGATGATCACCGGCTACGCCGTGGGCATCGTTCCCGCAGCCGCGGTCACGTCGGGAGTGTGCGGTCTGGCGTGTGCGCTCATGATCGCCGACATGCTCGTCCGCTTCCGGCTCTACGCGTCGCACCCGGCGCGCCACGCCCACCCCACGTGAGAGGCGGCCCGAAGACGACGGAGACGACGGAGGTGGGGGCTCGCGGGAGGCCTTCGAGCCGTTGCCCTCGCCCGTCTGCAGAGGGAGTCTGGTGTCAGACCAGGTTCTCGGAATGAGGGAGGCGGTTCATGAGAGTCGTCCGGTCGACGGTCGAGATCGACCGTCCGGTGCACGAGGTCTTCGCCTACGTCACGGATCCCGCTCACTTCCCCGAGTGGCAGGACGATGTCGTGCGCGTCGAGGGCGGCACCGGCACGTCGGTCGGGTCGCGGTTCACCACGACGCGTCGGGCCGGTGCCCGGCAGTTCTCGTTGACGCAGGAGGTCACGGCCAGCGAGCCGCCGACGCTGTGGGCCGTCCGGGGCGTCGACGGGCCGGTCCGACCGCACGCCGCCATCACGATCGAGCCTCTCGCCGACGACACGAGGTCCCGCCTGACTGCGGTGATGGACCTCGAGGGCCACGGCATCGGCAGGGTCGTCGTCCCGTTGTTCGTGCGCCGTCGGGCCGCCCGGCAGGCGCCGGTCAGCTACCGACGGCTCAAGGAACGGCTCGAGCGCCGGTAGGAGACGCTCCACAGCGCGCACGAGCGAGATGGCGCAGCAGGGCCCCGCCGGCCCCGTTTCGACACATTCCGGACACGTTCGTGTATCACCCGGACACCACCGCCCACCGAGGCAACGATGGATGGCGGAGGAGGCGCACGGCGATGAGGTCACCGACATGAGCACGACACAGGGCAGCGCAGGACCGGGCGCGGACGAGACGGACTGGCCGGATGGCTTCGACCGGGACCTCGACCGCGGCGACCAGGGCGAGGCGGTCGTCGAGCCGGACCTGCCGTGGACCGACGAGCCGGACGCCCCCCGCGACGGTGGCGAGGGTGGCGCCGGTGGCGATGGTGGCGATGGTGGCGCCGGTGGTGGCATCGACCGCGGCCTGGTCGTCCTCCGCGGTCCGAAGGCCAGCGTCGGGAAGGCGCGGGCGTTCACGACCTACCTCCCCTCCGGGATGTGCTGCAACTTCGTGTGGAACTGCATCGCCGCGCCCCACAGCTTCGGCCTGCCCGACGCAAACGCCGCGTGGAACCGCTCGACGCGACGTCGCGGCGGCACCGACGCCCCGGCGGGCGCGCCGGTGTACTGGGCCGGCGGCAAGCACGGTCACATCGCGCTGTCGGTCGGGGGCGGCCGGGTCCGGTCCACCGACTGGCCGCGGAAGGGGCAGGTCGGCGAGGTCGACATCACCGAGATGACCCGCGTGTGGCGCCTGACCTACCGCGGCTGGTCGAGCGACTTCGCCGGGGTCGCGATCCCGGGCCTCGGTCAGAGCCCGACCATCACCACCGAAGGGCGCATCGACGACGAGGCGATCCGACCGGGCAGGCGCAACGCCGCGGTCCGGGCGTTCAACAAGGCCCTGTGGGACTCGATGCCGGCGGACTACCGCGCCGCCCACCGGGCGGCCTGGATGGGCGAGGACGCCGACCTCTACGGGCCGGTGTCCCAGCAGGTCTGCTTCGACCGCTACGCCCTGCTCAACGCCAAGGACCCGAAGCGGTGGCCGCTGCCGACCAAGCCGGTCTGGCCGGGGCCGGGGCTGCTGCGCTGGCTCAAGCTCACGCCCGACTGAGCGCGGCGACCCGGCGGCAGCCGATCACCAGGTCGGTCAGAGGTAGAGGCCGGTCTGGCCGTCCTCGACGCGCTGGGCCGCCACCGCGTGGATGTCGCGCTCCCGCAGCAGGACGTAGTCCTCGCCGTGCAGCTCCACCTCGGCGCGCTCCTCCGGGTCGAACAGGACGCGGTCGCCGAGCTGCACCTGCCGCACGCTCGCGCCCGTGGCGACGACGCGCGCCCAGGCGAGGCGCCGGCCGACGGACGCCGTGGCGGGGATGAGGATGCCGCCGCCGGAGCGCCGCTCCCCCTCGTTCTCGAGAGACACGAGGACGCGGTCGTGCAGCATCCGGATCGGCAGCTTCTCGTCGGACGCCGCCGAGGACCTCTTGGCCACGAGAGGGATCCGCGGCTCAGCGGCGGCGACGGCGCAGCAGCCCGACGACGACCACGGCGACGACGACCGCTGCCGCCACGGCGGCGACGCGCTCGACCCGCAGCTCACCGTCGGGGGTGTGCGTCGCCTCGTCGAGGCGCAGCCTGAGGCCCTGCATGGACCGTTGGGCGATGACCTGCGGCTGTGCGCGGTACGCGAGCTCGTTGACCGTGCCCTCGAGGCGGGCGCGGGTGGCCTGGATATCCTGCTCGATCCGTGCGGTGTCGCTCATGCCTGGGTCCTTTCCCGTTTCGGCCCGACTCTAGTCGGCGAGGCCGAGGTCACGACGCAGCTTGGCGACGTGCCCGGTGGCCTTGACGTTGTAGAGGGCGTGGCTCAGCGTGCCGTCGGCGTCGACGACGAAGGTCGAGCGGATGACGCCCTCGACGGTCTTGCCGTAGAGCTTCTTCTCCCCGTAGGCACCGTACGCACGGTGGACGGACAGGTCGGGGTCGGACAGCAGCGGGATCGTCAGGTGGTCGCGCTGACGAAACGCGGCGAGCTTGGCGGGTGCGTCCTTGGAGATGCCGACGACCTCGTAGCCGTCCGCGCGCAGCGACTCGATGGACTCGCTGAAGTCGCAGGCCTGCTTGGTGCAGCCGGGCGTCATCGCGGCCGGGTAGAAGTACACGATGACCTTGCGGCCGGCGAAGTCGTCGAGGCCGACCGTGGCCCCGGTGTCGTCGGGGAGGCTGAACGCAGGGGCCTTGGCGCCGGGCTCGAGGCGGTCGGTCATGGTGTCTCCTTCGTCGGGGCGCGTCGGGGTCCGGGGCAACGGTGCGGACGGCGGGACTTGAACCCGCACGCCGAAGCACAGGAACCTAAATCCTGCGTGTCTGCCAGTTCCACCACGTCCGCTCGTGATCCGCGGCCCAGCCTAGTTGCCTAGGCTGCGGGCATGCGCGAGCAGGTCGTCAGGCGGGTCGGTACCGGAACGGCGTGGGAGACCTCGGTCGGCTACTCCCGGGCGGTGCGCGTCGGTGACCTCGTCCACGTCGCCGGCACGACGGCGGTCCGCGACGGTGCGGTCGTCGGGGTCGGTGACGCCTACGAGCAGACGCGGGTCGCGTTGCAGATCGTCGGCGAGGCGCTCGCGGAGTGCGGCGCCGGTTTCGCCGATGTGGTGCGAACTCGCTTGTACGTCACGGACATCGGCCGTTGGGAGGAGGTCGGGCGCGCGCACGGCGAGGTGTTCGCCGAGGTCCGGCCGGCCGCGTCGATGGTCCAGGTGGCGGCACTCATCGACCCCGACCTGCTCGTCGAGGTCGAGGTGGACGCCGTCGTGACCGGCGAGGAGAGCCGTCCGGAGGGCCGTCCGGAGCGCACGGAGCGGGCGGAGGCGCCGAGCGTCACTCGACCCGGACGTTGACGACGTGGATGCCGGTCGCTCCGTCGGGCGCCGGCGGCGCCTCGTACGGCGACTGGACCTCTCCCCTCGCGTCGTAGGCCCGCACCCGCAGGTCGTGGCTGCCCGGCGTGGCGTTCCACTCGTACACCCACTGACGCCACGTGTCGATGCTCGCGTCGGCGGCGAGACGGGCCTCGGCCCACGGCTGGTCGTCCACCTGGACCTCGACCTTGGAGATGCCGGTGTGCTGGTGCCAGGCGACACCCGCCACGGCGACGGTACCCGCCTTGACGACGGCGCCGGCCTTCGGCACGTCGATGCGTGAGGCCGTCTTGATCGGTCCCATGGCCGACCACCCGCGCGGCGTCCAGTAGGCGACGTCCTGGGCGTAGGTGGTCACCTTGAGCTCGGTGACCCACTTCGTCGCCGACACGTAGCCGTAGAGTCCGGGCACGACGACGCGCACCGGGAAGCCGTGCTCGAACGGCAGCGGCTCACCGTTCATGCGCACCGCGAGGAGCGCGTTGCGGTCGTCGGTGAGCGCACCGAGCGGGGTGGAGACGGTGAAGCCGTCGACACTCGTCTGCAGCACCATGTCGGCGCCCGCCTTCGGCCCGGCCATCCTCAGCAGCTCCCGGACGGGCCAGCCGGTCCAGACGGCATTCCCGATGAGGTCCCCGCCCACCTCGTTCGAGACACACGTCAAGGTGATCAGCGCCTCCTGCATCTGCTTGCCCTGCAACGTCTTCCAGTCGATCTCCACCTCCCGGTCGACCATGCCGGTGACCCTGAGCCTCCAGGTCTCGGCGTCGACGCGCGGCACGACGATGGCGGTGTCGATGCGGTAGAAGTCCTCGTTCGGCACGATGTACGGGGTCAGACCGGGCACCCTGAGGTCCGCGCCCGCGGGCACCGTCACCTTCGCGGCGCGGGCGGGCTCCGCCGCGACCGCCTGACGGGATGCGGTCGCGGCCGACGAGCTGCCGCCGAGGACGCCACCGACCCAGGCCGCGGCACCGCCGACGACGCCGCCGAGCACCCAGCGGCGCGCGGGGCCCACCGCTGGCGACGGCGTCCCCGCCAGGGCGGCCGACCGGCGCAGGAACCACAGCCCGACGAGCGTGCCGACCAGCGTCGGCAGCGCGTCGAGCGGGGCGGCACCGGGGCGCGTCAGGACAGCCGCCACACCCACGGCTCCGAGGACCGCGAAGGCCACGAGCGCCGGCATCGGCCGTCTCTGCACGAGGATGCCGAGCGCGGCCGACACGAGGGCGAGCACGACGACGACCCCGACGAGCAGGGCTCGCTTGTCGTTGGTCCCGAACGTGGACACCGCGAAGTCCTTGAGCCACGGCGGGGTCCGGTCGATGAACGCCCCGCTCACCGCGGCGACGGGGGCCGGCTGCCCGGAAGACGCGCCGACGCCGGTCATCACCGCGGCGAGCAGCGTGCCCGTCCCGACGGTGAGCAGCCCGGCCACCACCCCGTCCGCGGCGCCCACCCACGCGGGTGTCCGCGTCGTCGGCGTTCCGGGGACGGTCGGGGCCGGGCTGGTCGTCGTCATGGCCTCAGGAGCTCCTTCAGGTGGGGCACGAGCGCCCGGAACGCGAGCGCGCGGTGCGACACGTCGTTCTTCTCGTCGGTGCCGTACTCCGCCAGTGTGCGTTCAGAACCGGCCGGCTGTCCGGAGGGCACGAAGATCGGGTCGTAGCCGAACCCGTTCGTGCCCCGGGCCTCGCGGGCCACGGTGCCCGGGAAGTGCCCGAGCTCGGCGGCCGACCGGCCGTCGGGGAGCACGAGCGCCGCGGCGCAGACGAAGGCAGCACCGCGGTGCTCGTCGCGGACGTCGCCGAGCTGGCGCAGCAGCAGCTCGAGGTTGGCGAGATCTCCCCGGCCCCCGGACCAGCGGGCGCTGAAGATGCCCGGCGAGCCGCCGAGGACGTCGACGGCCAGGCCCGAGTCGTCGGCGAGCGCGGGCAGGCCGGTGGCGTTCGCCGCGGACGCCGCCTTGAGGACGGCGTTCTGCTCGAAGGTCACGCCGTCCTCGACGACGTCGGGCGCGTGCGGGAAGTCGTCGAGCCCGACGATGTCGAGCCCGAGCTCGGTGCAGACGTCGGCGAGGATCTCGCGCAGCTCCTCGACCTTGTGGTGGTTGCGGGTGGCGAGGACGACCATGGTCACCGGACCACCTCCTCGGCGAGCGCCGCGCGCTGCCGTTCGGTGAGGTCGGCACACCCCTTGGCCGCGAGCTCGAGCAGGCCGTCGAGGAGGGCGCGGTCGAAGGGCTCCCCCTCGGCGGTGCCCTGGACCTCGACGTAGCGCCCGTCGCCGGTCATGACGACGTTCATGTCGGTCTCGGCCGTCGAGTCCTCGGGGTAGTCGAGGTCGAGGACGGGCTGCCCGCCGACGACGCCGACCGAGATCGCGGCGACCGAGCCGGTCAGCGGCTGCGCGTTGCGGCCGATGAGGCCCTTGCCGCGGGCGTCCTCGATGGCGTCGGCGAGCGCGACGAAGGCGCCGGTGATGGCGGCGGTGCGGGTGCCGCCGTCGGCCTGGAGGACGTCGCAGTCGAGGACGATGGTGTTCTCGCCGAGGGCCTTGGTGTCGATGACGGCGCGCAGGCTGCGGCCGATGAGGCGGCTGATCTCGTGGGTGCGACCGCCGATGCGGCCCTTGACGCTCTCACGGTCCGAGCGGGTGTTCGTCGCCCGCGGAAGCATCGCGTACTCGGCCGTCACCCAGCCGGTCCCCTTGCCCTTGAGCCAGCGCGGCACGCCCTCGGTGAACGAGGCGGCGCACAGCACCCGGGTGCGGCCGAACTCGACGAGGACGCTGCCCTCGGCGTGGTCGAGCCAGTTGCGGGTGATCCGCACCTCGCGCGTCTGGTCGGGAGCACGGCCGTCATGTCGGTCAGTCATGCTCCCGAGGCTAACCATGCCCGGCCGGGACCCGGCGCGGGCATCCGGCGCCCGGACCCGCCGCGTCGACCGCTCGACCTCGGCGCAGCCTCAGACCCGGTACGTCGCGTCCGGCCGGGCCAGCTCGACCTCCCCGGGCCAGACCTGCGCCGCCTGGGCGCGGCACACCTCGGGGTCGTTCCAGGCGGGGATGTGCGTCAGCATGAGCCGACCCACGCCGCCGGCCGCGACGGCCGCCTCGGCGGCGCGGCGTCCGGACAGGTGGATGCCCGGCGTGGTGTCGCGGCCGTCGACGAACGCCGAGTCGGCGAGCACGAGGTCGGCGCCGGCCATGAGGTCGGACAGCTGCGGGCACGCGTCGGTGTCGCCCGTGTAGACGAGGGTGCGCCCACCCGCCTCGACGCGGAAGCCGTACGCCTCGACGGGGTGCTCGACGCGCACCGGCGTGACGGTGAAGGGCCCGACGGTGAAGGTGTGCCGGTCGCACAGGTCGTGGAAGTCGAAGGCGGACAGCAGTGCGTCGGACTCCCCGCTGCCGTAGGCGCGAGCCAGATGGGAACCGGTGCCGGCGGGCCCCCACGCGGGGAGCGGGCCGCGACCGGTGCCGCCGGGCACGTAGCGGGTCATGACGTAGAGGCCGCACATGTCGATGCAGTGGTCGACGTGCAGGTGGGACAGGAGCACGGCGTCGACCTGGTGCGGCACGACGTGGCGCTGGAGGGCGCCGAGCGCCCCGCTGCCAAGGTCGAGGACGATGCTCCACGTCCGCCCTTCGTGCGCGGTCCGCACGAGGTAGGACGACGCGGGCGAGTCGGGGCCGGCGAAGGACCCCGAGCACCCCACGATCGTCACGTCCACGGCCCGAGCCTAGGTGCCGGGACCGACGCGGTCCCGTTCGCGCGCGGCCGGTGTGTCGGACGCCACGCCGGCGGGCTCAGTGACCGGGACGGCGCGGCCGCCCGTGACCGTCCGCGTCGTCGTAGTCGTCGTCGGTGTCGTCCTCGATGTCGTCGTCTGTGTCGTCGTCTGAGTCGTCGTCGTCGGCGTCGACGTCGACGTCGGTGTCGAGGACCTCGAGGCCGCGGCCCATGAGCGCCTGGGTCAGCGTCTCCTGCAGCCAGGTGAGGAAGTCGTACCAGGCCATCGCGTAGCCCAGCGGGTCGTCGTCGGCCATCGACTCGAGCGCGTCGTAGAGCGCGTCGGCATCCTGTTCCGTGCGCATGCCCATGCGCTCGCCGAGCAGCAGCCGGACGTCGGTGAGGGCGACGAGGAAGGCCGGTGCCTCGTCGCGCGCGAGCTCGACCCGGTCGTCTCGGGCGGCCTCGAGCCGGCGCACGGCGAGGTCGAGGTTGCCGCTCTTGCGCTGGCGCAGCCCCTCCTCGGTGAGCCGGCGGAACTCGGCCGCCACGGCGTCGTCACCGCGGTGCGCGGTGGGCAGGAGGCGCTCGAGGGCGGGGTCGCGCGCCTCGTCGTCGTCACCGCCCGCACCCGTGCCCCCGGGCGAGCCGGACCCGCCCGACGCGTCGTTCCCCAGCGACAGGCCCATCGAGGCGACGAGGTCGTCGAAGGCGTCGCCCGTCGGCTCGACCTCCGGCGAGAGCAGGACGCGGGTCTGCTCCATGAGCCCGCGCAGGATGGTCCGCTCGAGGTCGTCGAGGAGGGCGACGTACCGGTCGTCCTCGAGCAGGAAGGCGCGCGCCATCACTCGTCCTTCTCGAAGGTGGCCCAGAGGCCGTACCCCTGGAGTGCCTCGGCGTCGCGCTCCATGGTCTCGCGGGGACCGTTCGACACGACGGCGCGCCCCTTGACGTGGACGTCCATCATGAGCTTCTCGGCGCGCGCCCGGGGGTAGCCGAAGTAGGTCTCGAAGACCCACGTCACGTAGGTCATGAGGTTGACCGGGTCGTTCCACACGATCGTCACCCACGGCAGGTCGGGGGCGACGACCTCGTCGACGGAGGTGGTCTCCTCCTCGACCGGGGCGAGGGACAGGCTCGGCGTCACGGGACCACCCTAGGTCCACCGGAGGGCCCGCCGCGGGCAGGCCGCGGGCAGGCCGCAGGTCCACGAACCGTCCCCGAGCGCGCCGCGCCTAGGCTGAGGCTCGTGAGCCCGACGAGCCCCCGCGCCGCGAGCACGGCGCTGCTGACCGACCACTACGAGCTGACGATGCTCCAGGCGGCGCTCGCCTCGGGCGAGGCGCACCGGCGCTGCGTGTTCGAGGCCTTCGCGCGCCGGCTGCCGGACGGACGGCGATACGGCGTCGTCGGCGGCACCGGCCGCTTCCTCGAGGCCCTCGAGCGGTTCCGGTTCGACGAGGCCGAGCTGGGCTTCCTCGAGGGCACGGGTGTCGTGGACCGGCCGACGCTCGACTGGCTCGCCGGCTACCGGTTCTCCGGCGACGTCAGCGGCTATCCCGAGGGCGAGTGCTACTTCCCGGGGTCGCCGGTGCTCGTCGTCGAGTCGACGTTCGCCGAGGGCGTCCTCCTCGAGACTCTCGTCCTGTCGATCCTCAACCACGACACCGCGATCGCGTCGGCGGCCTCGCGCATGACGGCAGCCGCCGGCGACCGGCCGTGCATCGAGATGGGGTCGCGCCGCACCCACGAGGAGGCCGCCGTCGCGGCAGCGCGGGCGGCCTACGTCGCCGGCTTCGCGGCGACGAGCAACCTCGAGGCCGGGCGTCGCTTCGGGGTTCCGACGACGGGCACGGCCGCTCACGCGTTCACCCTGCTGTACGACTCGGAGACGGAGGCCTTCACGGCGCAGGTCGACTCGCTCGGCAAGGGGACGACGCTGCTCGTCGACACCTATGACGTGCGCGCTGCCGTCGACCTCGCGATGCAGATCGCCGGGCCCGAGCTCGGCGCCGTGCGCCTCGACTCGGGCGACCTGCTCATCCAGGCGCAGGAGGTGCGGGCCCAGCTCGACGCCGCCGGCAACCGGGACACGCGCATCATCGTCACGAGCGACCTCGACGAGTACGCCATCGCGGCGCTCGCCGCGGGACCGGTCAGCGGCTACGGGGTCGGCACGGCCCTCGTCACCGGCTCGGGGGCCCCGACCGCGTCGATGGTCTACAAGCTCGTCCAGCGCGAGGACGCCGCCGGCACGATGCGACCGGTCGCGAAGAAGAGCAAGGACAAGCTGTCGGTCGGCGGGCGCAAGTGGGCGATGCGGCGGCGCGACGACTCGGGTGTCGCGCAGGCGGAGGTCATCGGCATCGGCGAGCGGCCGGTCGACGACGGCGACGACCGGCCGCTGATGGTCGAGCTCGTCCGCGATGGCGTCGTCGTCGACCACCAGGACATCCACGAGGCCCGGGCCCGCCACGAGGCGTCGCGCGCCGAGCTGCCCCGGGCCGCCGCCCAGCTGTCACGCGGCGAGCCCGTCATCCCCACGATCTACGAGGAGCACTGAGCGATGGCCGGACCCACGACTCCGGAGGGCGCCCGCGCCCTCGTCATCGTCGACGTGCAGAACGACTTCTGCGAGGGCGGGTCGCTCGCCGTGGCCGGCGGATCGGCCGTCGCCGAGGGCGTCAGCGACCACGTGAGCGGCCACGCCCGTGAGTACGCGCACGTCGTGGCCACTGCCGACTGGCACATCGACCCGGGCGCCCACTTCAGCGACCACCCGGACTACGTCGACACCTGGCCCGCGCACTGCGTCGCCGACTCCGAGGGCTCCGCCTTCCACCCCGCCCTGGCGGGGGCCCTCGGGCACGTTGAGGCCGTCTTCCGCAAGGGCCGGTACGAGGCCGCCTACAGCGGGTTCGAGGGCGTCAGCGACGACCCCGAGCGCACCGACCTCGCCTCGTGGCTGCGCGAGCGGGGCGTCACGCGAGTCGACGTCGTCGGCATCGCGACGGACCACTGCGTGCGCGCCACGGCGCTCGACGCGCGTGAGGCGGGTTTCGACACGACGGTGCTGCTCGACCTCACCGCCGGCGTCGCCCGGACCACGACCGAGGCCGCCGTCGCGCAGCTCGACGCCGCCGGCGTGCACCTCGTCGGGACCCCCACCATCGCCGGCTAGCGGCGAAGGCGGGCCGCCGTCAGGTGAGGACGGCGCGCAAGGCCCGGGCGGCTCGTTCCAGCCGGGGACCGACCGTGCGCAGCTCGAGCGGCTCGAGGGCGACGACGCCGACCGACGCCTCGACGGCGTCGGGGTCGCTCGTCGGCACCGGGACCGCGAGCCCGTGCGCGCCCGCCTGCAGCTCTCCGTCGGTCTGGACGACCTCGGAGCGACCGGCACGTCCGGCGAGGATGGCGCGCCCGGCCGCCCCTTGGTCGAGGCGGTGCCGGGAGCCGGACCGGTAGGCGACGTGGAAGTCGGTCCACGTCGGCTCCACGACGACGAGCGCGAGCGCCTCGTCGCCGTCGGCGATCGTCAGGTGTGCGGTCGCGCCGACCGCGTCCGCGAGCTCACGCAGCACCGGCCGGGCCTCCGCCCGGACGATCGGCGTCACCGCGGCGCCGAGACGGGTCAGCCCGAGGGCGAGGCGCACCCGGCCGTCGGCGACCCGGGAGACCAGGCGGTGCGCCTCGAGCGTCGCCACGAGCCGGTAGACGACGGGCCTGCCGACACCGAGCTCACCGGCGAGCTGGGTGATCGTCAAACCGGCCGCGCGCCCGGGCACCGCGAGGACCTCGAGCACGCGGATGCCGCGGTCGAGGGTCTGGGAGGACTCGCTGCGTCCCCCGGGGTCGGCCACGACGCGTCCGCCTGCCTCAGCCCTCGGAGTGGACACCACGGCCCGGCTGGGTGCCCGATGCCGCGCCGCCGGCGTCCTGGACCGCATGGGCGGCACGCTCCAGGCCCCGCGACCACGACATCGCGTACCGGCCGTCGTCGACGGCCCGCCCGCCCTCGCCCAGCTCGAGCGGTCGGAACGTGTCGACCATGACGGCGAGCTCGTCGAAGCGCTCGACGCCGAGCGAGCCCTCCGTCGCTCCCGGCTGCGGGCCGTGGGCGTGGCCGCCGGGATGCACCGAGATGGAGCCCCTGCCGATGCCCGAGCCCTTGCGCGCCTCGTAGTCGCCGTCGACGTAGAACATGATCTCGTCGCTGTCGACGTTGGAGTGGTAGTACGGCACGGGGACGGCGAGGGGGTGGTAGTCCACCTTGCGGGGCACGAAGTTGCAGATGACGAAGTTCCACCCCTCGAAGACCTGGTGCACGGGCGGCGGCTGGTGGATGCGTCCGGTGATCGGCTCGAAGTCGCGCACGTTGAAGACGTACGGGTAGAGGCAGCCGTCCCAGCCGACGACGTCGAGCGGGTGGAAGGGCAGCGTGTGGATCGTGCCGACGACGCCACCCGGCCCGGTGCCGCGGTGCTTGATGTACACCTCGGTCTCCTCGTCCGGGTCGGCCCCGACGTCCTCGGCGAGCAGCAGGCCCGCGGGCTGGCGCAGGTCGCGTTCGCAGTAGGGCGCGTGCTCGAGCAGCTGGCCGTACCGGGACAGGTAGCGCTTCGGCGGGGAGATGTGGCTGTTGGCCTCGATGCAGTAGGCGCGCAGCGGTTCGGCGGCATCGGTGACCGGGAGCCATCGGTGGGTCGTGGCCCGCGGGATGATGACGTAGTCCCCCTCTGCCACGTCGAAGGCGCCGAAGACGGTCTCGACGCGGGCGGCGCCGCGCTCGACGTAGACGCACTCGTCGCCGATGCCGTTGCGGTACCACGGGCTCGCCTGTGCGGCGACGGCGTACGAGATGCGCACGTCGCCGTTGCCGAGGACGAGGCGCCGGCCGGTGACGACGTCCGTGCGGGCCACTGCGTCGGCGTCGAAGAGGTCGTGCAGCCTGAGGTGGCGTGGTGTCAGCGGGTGGTTGGGGGTCGTGGACTGGTCCGGGAGGTCCCAGACCCGGGCGGCGACCGTGGTCGAGGGGATGTTGCGGTGGTAGAGCAGCGACGAGTCGGAGGAGAAGCCCTCCTCCCCCATGAGCTCCTCGTAATACAGCTCGCCCGGTTGCCCGTCGGCACCGGCGCGACGGTGCTGGGTGTGCCGCTTCGGGGGGATGTCGCCGACCGCGTGGTAGTGCGCCATGGAACCGCTGACCTCTCTGTCGTGCACTGGGGGTGAGGACCCCAGCACGTCCGCTCACCGGACGTTGGTGTATCGCTACAGCAACAGTGGAGTACGCTCCCGACCATGTCAAGGACGCCGTTCGCGCCCCTGTTCGACCGCCTCGTCGACGACGCCGCGGTCTTCCCGCCCGGCAACGCGGCCCTCGAGGTCGCCGTGCGCGAGCACCTCGACCGGCGCGCCACCGGACCGGGGGTGCACGTCGGTCCCCTCCTCGTTCCGGCGGCGTCGGCGCGCCGGCTCGCGGCCCTCGCTGCGGCGGACGACCGCACCACCCGCGACCCCCTCGCCGTCAGCCTCGTCGTGCGACCCTCCGAACCGCTCGAGGCGCTCACCGAGGCGGTCGCCCTGCTCCGCGACGACGCCCGGGTGCTCGTCGTGGCCGGTGAGGTGGGGTGGACCGAGTCGTGGCGCGAGCTGCTGGCCCTCGGGGTGCCGCTCGTCGTCGAGGTCAGCGTCGGTGGCGCGCAGGAGCGCGCGCTCGACGAGGTGGCGGCCGCCGTCGACGAGGACCACGACGTCCGTGCGAAGTTCCGCACCGGGCCGACGCCCACGTGGCCCTGGCCCGACGAGGACCGACTCGGCGGCTTCCTCGACGCCGTCGTCCTGCGCGGGCTCTCGTTCAAGCTGACCGGGGGCCTGCACCACGCCGTCCGGGGCCGGTACGCAGACGAGCCGATGCACGGGCTGCTCAACGTCCTGCTCGCGGTGCACGAGGCCCTCGACGGGGCCGAGGCACCGCACCTGGCAGCGACCCTCGCGCGCACCGACACCGAGGTCATCGCCGGCGCCGTCGCGTCGCTCGACGAGGCCGCGTCCACGCGGGTCCGCCGAGCCTTCACGTCCTACGGCTGCTGCGGCGTCCTCGACCCCCTGCGCGAGCTCGACGCCCTCGGCCTGCTGCGCTGAGCTCCGGCGAACTCGCCTGAACTCCACTGAACTGCCCTGACCACTGCCCCGGTTCCCCAGCCCCCCAAGGAGATCGACGTGACGACGACGTGGCTCGACGTCCCCGCAGACCACGCCTTCGGCATCCACACCCTGCCCTACGGCGTCTTCTCCACGTCTGCAGACCCCCGACCGCGCGTCGGCGTGCGCATCGGCGACTTCGTCCTCGACGCCGGAGCGGTGGCCGCCGTCGGCCGCGACGCCGGCCTCGTCGGGGACGGGCCGGACCTCGCGACGGCCTGGCTGACACCGAGCCTCAACGCCTTCCTGGCCCTCGGTCGGCCCGCCTGGACCGTCGCCCGGCGATGGCTCACCGAGGTCCTCACCGACGACGTGCACCGCGAGGGCGTCACGCCGCACCTGCACCCCCTCGCGGCCGTCACCCTGCACCTGCCGGTCGAGGTCGCCGACTACGTCGACTTCTACGCCAGCGAGGACCACGCCACCAACGTCGGCAGGATCTTCCGCCCGGACAGCCCCGCCCTGCCGCCGAACTGGAAGCACCTGCCCATCGGCTACCACGGTCGCTCGGGAACCGTCGTCGTCTCCGGCACCGAGGTCGTGCGGCCCACCGGCCAGCGCAAGGGACCGGGCGACCCGGCGCCCGTCTTCGGCCCGAGCATCCGGCTCGACATCGAGGCCGAGCTCGGCTACGTCGTCGGCGGTGCCACCGCCCTCGGTGAACGGGTGTCGGTCGACCAGGCCCCCGACCACCTCTTCGGCGTCGTCCTGCTCAACGACTGGAGCGCCCGCGACCTGCAGGCGTGGGAGTACGTGCCGCTCGGGCCGTTCCTCGGCAAGTCGTTCGCGACGACGGTCTCGGCCTGGGTCACGCCCCTCGAGGCGTTCGACGCTGCCCGGGTGGCGTTACCGGGCCAGCACGACCCCGAGGTGCTGCCGTACCTGCGTGGCGACGCCTTCGGCCTCGACGTCCACGTCGAGGTGGCCATCAACGGGACCGTCGTCTCGCGTCCCGAGCACCGAGCCATGTACTGGTCCCCCGCGCAGATGCTCGCCCACCTCACCGTCAACGGAGCCTCGCTGCGCGACGGCGACCTCTTCGGCTCCGGGACGATCTCGGGTCCCCGCAAGGACACCCGCGGCTCGTTGCTCGAGCTGACGTGGAACGGCACCGAGCCGCTGACCCTGGCCGACGGGTCCACCCGTGCCTACCTCGAGGACGGCGACACCGTGACGATGACCGCGTGGGCGCCCGGACCGGACGGCGCCCGCGTCGGCATCGCGGAGGCGACCGGGACGGTCCGCCCCGCTCGCTGACCGGCGGCCGACCGCGCGCTCAGCGGCCGCGGACCCTGCGCTCACCGGCGGCGGACCGGCGGCTCAGGACGTGGGCGGCACGCCGAGCCGGAGCGTGTCGGTGTCCGAGGCACGCGCCTGCTCCCCGGTCGCCGCGTCACCGGCCGAGACCGTCGACGCCACGACCGCGTCGCCGGCGAGGAACGGTCCGGCGGTGTCGTAGGCGAACCCCGCCCAGCCGGCCGTGCGCCCGGCCCGGCAGTCGACGTACGTGCTGCCGGTGCCGTCGAGGAGGGTCTGGCCGACGATCTGGGTGACGACGACCCGCACGTACGCCGTCGTGTCGGAGGAGCACGTCAGCGTGCCGGCCACCACGACACCGCCGGAGGAGCCCAGCGTCGCGCCGGTCGTCGTCAGGCGGACCTGCAACGGGGGCTGCGCCGGCGCGAGGCTCACGTCCACGTGGCCACGAGCCGCGGCGGCTCCGGCGTCGCACCGCTGCTCGAACGTCGCGGCCAGCCGGGTCACCGCCCCGACGTCGTCGACGCCGATGGCCTCGACGGTCACGATCGAGCTGGACGTGTCACAGCCGCGACCGTTGCCGGCCAGGTCGAAACCCGCGCCGTCGTTGAACGGGTACCGGGTCGCCGCGTACGTGGTGCCGGCGGTCAGCACCTCACCCGGGGGCGCGGCCACGTCGATGGTCCACCAGTCGCCGTCGTCGCCGCTGACACCCACCGCGACGTGGTGGAGGTCACCGGTCAGGTCGACCGCGTCGGCCGGGCTCGAGTAGGCGTGGCCGACGCCCTGGGTGAGGTAGTCGCCCGCGTCGCCCGTGACGGTGAGAGTGCCCGTGCCGGGGTCGGCCTCGGCAGGCACGGCGAGGCCGAGGCCCGCGAGCCCGGCGAGGGTCGCGGCGGCGAGGATTCTTCGCAGCATGGGACCCCTCCACCTGGTGGGCACTGGCACAGCACCTGGTTCGACGGTAGACCCGCACGCGGACGTTCGCCGTCCGTTCACGCCATCCCGTCGCCCGACTCGTCCGTCGACCGGCGTGCATCCGGACGCGGAACGTCCGGTGGTGGGTCTACGGTCGCGGCATGAGCGAGGACTCCGAACGCCCACCGCAGATCGGCACCGCCCACGTCGGCGAGGACCTGAGCGGCTCACGCTTCGAGCGGGTCGACCTGCGCGACAGCACGTTCCGGCACGTCGACCTGCAGGGGGCGCAGCTCTCGTCGGTCAGCCTGACCGACGCCACCGTCCGCGGCACCGAGCTGCGACGCGTCGTCATGCGCGGTGTCGAGCTGCAGGACGTCGACATCTCCGGGGAGCTGCTCGACGTCACGGTCAACGGGGTGGACATCGTCCCGCTCGTGGAGGCCGAGCTGGACCGGCGCGACCCCGACCGGCCGCGGATGCGCCCGACCGACCCGGCCGGCTTCCGTGAGGCGTGGGACGTCGTCGAGCGCCTGTGGGCGGGAACGGTGGAGCGGGCGCAGGCGCTCCCGGCCGAGCAGCTGCACGCGTCCGTCGGCGGCGAGTGGTCGTTCGTCGAGACGCTGCGGCACCTCGCCTTCGCCACCGACGCCTGGGTGCGCCGCGGCGTCCTCGGCGACCCGTCGCCGTGGCACCCGCTCGACCTGCCGTGGGACGAGATGCAGGACACGCCCGGCGTCCCCCGCGACCGGCACGTGCGCCCGTCCCTCGACGAGGCGCTCGCGCTGCGGCGGGACCGCATGGCGACGGTCCGCGAGGTCGTCGACCACCTCACCGAGGACGAGCTGGACCGCATGACGACGCCGGTCGAGGCGCCGGGGTGGCCGCCGGCCGGCGAGTCGTTCCTCGTCCGCGAGTGCCTCCTCATCGTCCTCAACGAGGAGTACCACCACCGCCTCTTCGCCGAGCGAGACCTCGCAGCCCTGTCCCCAGCCGAGGACGGCTGAGGCCGACGCGACGACGCGCCCCCGCCGGTTCCTGTCTCTTATACACATCTGACGCTGCCGACGACGGA